>NZ_JACASN010000001.1:0-228601 GCF_013390985.1 Acinetobacter sp. Swhac1
TTGTCTCAAAGGACGCGGGTTTAATCTTGAAAATACGCGCTTGACAGACCCTAGACGAGTGAAAAAATTGATTGCGGTGTTAGCTATAAGCTTCTGTTGGTGTTACTTAACGGGTGAATGGCAACATAATCAAAAAAAAGCGATAAAAATAAAGAAGCATGGACGACTCTCAATGAGTTTATTTCGCTATGGTTTAGACTATGTTCAAATGGCGATTCAGCGTTTAATTGGTTTTGGGAAAAAAGAAGAGTTTAAGGAAATTTTGGCAATTTTAAGAAAGCAGAATCCTGATAGGATAAGGGTTCTGTGAAATTTGTCGTGTACAGAGAAAAATTACAATACCTAAAGTAATAATACCAACCACAAGAATTATTAATAGAATTTTATTCTTTTTCATAAGGTTTTATAAAAACTGCCCAAATTTAAAATTGCAATCTTTTGCAGATGTGTGATGGTTTATTTATCCTGAGAATCTTCAGACTGACGTTGTTGTTCTTGCTGTTGTTTAAGTTTCGGATGCAATTGATAGTGCTTACCTGATTTTTTTTCAGTCGAATTCTGAGCTTGTGTGTTGCGCAATAACTTATAGCTCACAAAAACAAGAAAGCCTAAAACGGCAATACTTGCCAATAACATGATGATAACAGCAGCATGTTGCAAAGCACTCTCCCAAACTGACACAAATAAAAAGAGCCCTAATATGAATCAGGACTCTTTTAAAGTCAAAACAAGCAGCCTGTTTAAACGATTTTATTTTCTTTTAAACAGACTTGGTCTAAAACCTAGACTTATTTTGCTTGGTCTAAAATAGCAAACAAATCTGCTTGAACTTCTTCAATTGGACGAAGACCATTCAATTTGTTATAGCTTGGTGCATTTTCACCAGAAGCAGCACGACCTTGATAGAAGCCAACCAATTGCTCAGTTTCTGAGTGATACGCTTTTAAACGCTTACGAATGGTTTCTTCTTGGTCATCTGGACGTTGAACCAAATCTTCGCCAGTTTCGTCATCTTTACCTTCCACTTTTGGTGGGTTGTAAACAAGATGATAAATACGACCAGATGCAGGGTGCTGACGACGACCAGACAAACGCTGTACGATTTCTTCGTCTGCAACATCAATTTCAATCACGTGGTCGATATTGATGCCTTCACTTTCCAAAGCTTCAGCTTGTGGAATGGTGCGAGGGAAACCATCAAAAATACAACCATTCACGCAATCTGGCTGCGCAATACGCTCTTTCACTAAGCCAATGATCAGTTCATCGGATACCAAACCGCCACCGTCCATAACGCTTTTGGCTTGTAGACCTAATTCAGTACCTTCACGAATTGCAGCACGGAGCATATCACCGGTTGAAATTTGTGGGATATTGTAGCGCTTACAGATCAACTGAGCTTGTGTACCTTTACCTGCTCCAGGTGGTCCGAGTAAGATAATGCGCATAAAAAAACATCCTCATTTTAACAATGTATTTGACACTCGTTGCATATCAGAGCCATCGCCCTTTACGCAGCCAGCATCCTCTTATAAGAAAGCGACAAACAAATGTATTAAACCAGCAATAAAACCAGTTACACCACCCAAGACAATTAAAATCCACTCATCTTCCTGAAAGGCAGGACGCAAGAGATTCTGGAATTCTTTTGGCGTCAGTTCACGAATACGATCTCTGAACATTTGATAAATTTTCTGTGCACGGCTCGCATTAAAGGCAGGGTCGCATACAGGCACCATCGTAATTTCAATCGAACGATCAATCAAGTCAGTCTTGAGTTTGGCATACTCTTTTGGCCCCAAAGACAACTGTAAAGAGGTACGAACCAATGGTGTTTCCATAATTTCGTTGATGTGGCGTTTGACAATACGGCGGGTTTTGTCTTTTTTACTGCCATACATCATTTCAGTCATAATCGATTTTAACGTAATCAGATCTTCTGTGACTACCGTTGCAAACACATCCGAGACTTCTTCTTGGCGTTTCATGAACGCACCCTGAATATTATAAGTCCCAATGCGTGGAATCACTGGCTTAATCCATGGAAATTGACGATTTTCAGTCAATTTAAAGAACTGCGGATATTTCACGTAATGTGGTTCGACTGGGTTAAATACCATCCAAATCGCAATCCAGTTGGTCAAGAAGCCCCAAATTGCCGCCCAAAATGGAACCGTCCAGTGCCATGGTACAAGAAACCAAACAATCATTTGGAAAATACCAAAGAACATCCCAATCAATGCACTGATATGCCAAATAAAGTTAATTTCTTTTTGACCGACTTTTAGGAACATACGCACCATTAAGCGGCGATCACCTTCCATTTGGCTGACTACCATTTCACGCATATCCACCAAGGATTCAACATTCAAGGTCAGTTCAGTCACCAATTCACGCAGCACACCTGGCAATTGTTTATGCGCCTGTGCGTAAATACGGCGTTTAATCGAATACGGTAGGTTTTCCCAAAGCACAGCATTGCGGTCTAACATGACCTCATCAATTAAGTGCTCAAGTTCAAAACCCACTTGCTCACCAATAATACGCGCCATATCTTCAGGGTCCATAGCATTGAGAAACTCACGCAATGAACCTAATTTTGACAATGTGTTATCGGTAATGATGCCTGAAATACGCCCTGCTTTACGCGGTACAATCCCCTGCCATCCCACAGGAATAGGCCCAAGGTGAAAGCCCCAAAAGCTAATTGGATAGAACACCATTTTTAGTGCCATCCACACGTGCGCCCAAGTCACAAAAGCAGTCACAGGAATAATACTGAGCACGGCCCAAAAATCTGGACGATTCAAAAAGGTTTGCCACAACTGATTGACGTACTCAAGCATGCATTTTTTCCATATTTAGTTCTAATTACAAGATTCTAAAGTAGTTAAAAGTCACTATTCTGACTACAAACCCATACTGAGCGTATAGGAAAATTGTAGTCTAGGCTCAGTTTCCGCAATCACTCGCCCTTGTCGATCTTCCATTTTTTCACCTGCGCCAATGCCAACACTAAAGCTACTGATGCGTTCAGGGCTCAGTAATACATAAGCCAGATCAATGCCTGCACCTAAACGCGCTTTTTCTTCACCATCCACCCATTTAGATTCTAGGTGTCCTGCGTAAGCGCCAATATAATAACCATTTTTGTCTTTACCTGTGAGGTGGTATGGGTAACGAAAACCTGTTTGCCCACCGACTTCATGGTCACCATTTAAAAAAGCCCCCGCTTTTAGATAGGCAATGCCATAAGGATTGACCCATTCACCATTCAAATGCAGTAATTTTTGGGTAATACCCGCCCCTACATTCCAGGTTTTTGCACTATCTGCGCTAATTTTTGCTTCAGGTAAAAAAGTAGTGTTCCCAGCAAAGCTAAAACTTGAAAAGGCAAGTAATGCCACGAAAGAATAGACTTTTGTCATTATTGTCACCAGTGTCCATTTGTTTTAATTTTAAAAACAGTCCTGTTTTCGTGTTTTGACTCTAGCAGAATTGTCAGGATTCTTATATACAGCAAATTACAATTTTGATGTCGCTAAAGTCAAAAATTAAGATTGCGCCCATCTTCTAGGTTAAATCGGGCAATTCAGTCAAACATGGTTACTCAAAATTGCCAATAGATGCGTTAGAATAGTCCAAATTCGTTCTCCCTCATTTTTGTTAAGCCAATTTTTGTATGAAACAACACTATCCGTTAAAAAATGCTCAGCAAGAGAAGCGTATTTTTCGCAATCGCATCTTTTTTTCGGTGGGTGTTGTGGTTTTTTTCTTGCTGCTGTTGGTGGCTCGTTATGCCTTTTTACAAATTAGCGGCTACGATGAATTTGCGACTGCATCAGATAAAAACCGAATTCGGCTACAACCACTCGCACCTGCACGTGGTTATATTTATGACCGCAATGGTGTGTTATTGGCAGATAACTACCCTGTGTTCTCAGCCACTTTAAGCCGTGCAGATGTTGAAGATATTGACGATACCATTGCGCGACTGACACCTGTTTTACAACTGACAGAAGAAGATATCGATCGCTTTAAAAGTCGGATTAAAACTTCACGTAAAACTGAACGTGTATCGATCAAGCTGAATTTAAATGAATCGGATATTGCCCGTTTTAGTGAAGTTAAATTTCAGTTCCCTGGGGTCAATATTGAAACCCAGATGACACGTTACTATCCGCATGGTGACTTATTTGCGCACGTGATTGGTTATGTCGGGCGCATTAACGACAAAGAACTGAAAGAAATTGACAAAGATGCTTATGCAGGCACCAACTTGATTGGCAAAATTGGGGTGGAGAAATCGTATGAGCACTTGCTACATGGCGTACCCGGCAACGAATCTGTAGAAGCCGATGCACATGGTAATGTGCTGCGCAATTTAGGACGTAAAGACCCTGTACGTGGCAATGATTTGTTTTTGTCATTGGATTATGGCTTGCAAGTGGTCGCCTCTGAACAACTGGCAGAACGCCGTGGTGCAATTGTGGCACTTGACCCACGTACAGGTGAAATTTTAGCTTTAGTCTCCAGTCCGAGTTTTAACCCTAACTTATTTGTCACAGGTATTAGCCATACCGACTACTCTGCCTTACGCGATAATTTAGATCAACCACTCTATAACCGTGCAGTACAAGGTGTTTATCCACCGGGTTCTACCATTAAGCCGATGTTTGGTTTAGGCGGTATTCATTATGGCTATGTCGACTGGAAAACCGCCATTCAGGATTATGGTTATTTCACTTTACCAGGCGACAGCCACCGTTTCCGTGACCATAAAAAAACTGGGCATGGCATTGTCGATATGCACAAAGCTCAAGTCGTGTCGTGTGATACCTACTTCTATGTATTGTCGTATCGCATGGGCATTGAAAAAATGAACGACTGGATGCGTCAATTTGGCTTTAGTGAAAAAACTGGGGTCGATTTACCAAGTGAAAGCACAGGACTCTACCCAAACCCGGACTGGAAAATGCGTACGCGCAAAGCCAAATGGATGAAAGGTGAAACAATTTCCGTCAGTATTGGTCAGGGTGCATTTACCTCGACACCATTGCAATTAGCAATGGCCACCGCCATCACCGCCAACAAAGGATTTAAAGTCACACCGCACGTGTTACGTGAAAGTCGTGGCGCGAAACCATTTAAAGTTCACAATGGTACCAACGGAAAAATTGACTTTAACGGCACAGAAGAAGACTGGATTAAAATGCGTGATGCCATGGTTGATGTGATTCAATCAGGTACAGGTAAAGGGATTAAAGGCGGCTTGCAATATTCAGTTGCAGGTAAAACAGGTACAGCACAGGTTAAAAGTATTGCGCAAGGTAAACGCTATAACGAAGCCTTATTGACCGACCGTCAGCTTGACCACGGTTTATTTGTTGGCTTCGCTCCTGCCGAAAACCCTGAAATCGCAATTGCCATCATTCTAGAAAATGGTCGCGGTGGTTCTGCAGCAACGGCTTTGGCGCGTCCAATTTTAGACTATTGGTTACTGAATAAAAATAAAAAGCCAATTCGTCCATCTGCCGCACAAGTGAGTGGTGGCTTAATGACTGCAGGTTTAAAACCAAGTGAATTGCCAAGTGGTGAAGTCCCTTCATCTACTGCACCAAATACGAATAACGTGAATAATCCGAATACAGCAACCAATCACCCTGCGCTCAACCCAAATCCTTCGCAAACTACTCCGAGTTCAGCTCCAACCAATCCACCTGCAACTGCGCCAACAGCAATTGTACCCACTAACCTAATTGAGAGCGACTAAGCCATGAAAAATCAACTACGCATTATTGGTGGAGAATGGAAACGTCGTCAGTTGGCTTTTGCTTCAATTGAGGGATTACGCCCTACGCCCGACCGAGTGCGCGAAACCTTATTCAACTGGCTAATGTGGGATGTGCAAAACGCCAAAGTGTTAGACCTCTGTTCAGGTTCGGGCGCTTTAGCTTTTGAAGCCCTGTCTCGCGGTGCGGCACACGTGGTCATGATTGAGCCAAACCGTACACAAGCACAGTTTTTACAGCAAAATTTAGAATTATTACGCGTCAATAAAAGCAAAGCACAATTAAAAGTTTCTACCGCACAACATGCTTTGGCGACACTAAAAGATCAGTTTGATTTGGTATTTTTAGACCCGCCTTATAGTTTAGATTTATGGGAAGAATTGGCAGGGTTGGCTGATCCACTCATTGCGGCACAAGGTCTGATTTATGTTGAAGCAGATCGTGATTTAAACCTGTTAAAATTACCGCAGACTTGGCAAAAAGTTAAAGAGAGCAAAGCGGGAACTGTACGTGCGGGCTTATACCAAAAGATTGTTGTTTAAATTTTCTCCTTAAAAGATACGCGGTAATTTTATGACTATCGACACTTTTCATGAGTCATCTATTAATGTAATATTATAACATTACATATTGTAGTGTTTATCTTCATGAAAGTTCGTTCATCTTTAAAAAGTGCAAAATCGCGTGCCGATTGTCAAATTGTGAAACGTCGTGGCAAATTATTTGTGATTTGCAAATCCAATCCACGTTTTAAAGCAAGACAGGGATAATCCCCTGTCTTTTAGTTTTGATAGATTATTACACTGAAATAGTGTGCTTATTCTGAATAGTAACGTGTATCGACACTAAAACTTTCAGGAAATTTTGCTTGAACCTGCGCATAAAATGCCATGATTTCAGCCATATCTTTTTCAAAATCACCGGTTGGATGCACAATTTTTCCCACACCCGTTTTCTTTTTTGCGTAATCCATATACGCCAAAGCAATTGGCACACCTGCATTTAACGCAACATGATAAAAACCTGTTTTCCATTGTTCTTGACGCGCACGTGTGGCTTCAGGCGTCACCAACATCACCAATTTAGGATGGTTTTTAAATAAGTCCGTCATGAGCTGAACCATACTAGGTCGTGCTTCGCCTAGTGCTTTCGGACGACGGTCTATACCAATACCTCCCATCGCACGGACAAATGGTCCAAACGGCAATTTCATATAGCTGTCTTTAATGGTCAAGCGAACATTAACGCCCAAAGCTTTAAGCCCTAAGCGTGCATATAAGGCATCCCAATTACTGGTATGCGGTGCAGCAATCATCACATATTGGTCTAATTCCAACGGACAATGATTGTCGATTTCCCAACCCATTAAATTTAAGCTTCGCTCAGCTAACTTTTCAAACACAACCGCATACCCCAAATAAAGTGTGCGAATTCTAGCAAGCATCACCAAATATAAAAGTCTAAAACGATGAATAAATAAACAAATACTTTATAAATGTATAAAAATTCCCTGCACTCATCTCAATTTTCTTATTCCATGCAACATCATACTGTTTTTACATCCATTTATTACCAGATTTAAGCAGATTTAAAAATTGTAAATATATGAATTTACGCGTAGTTTGATGAGTTTCAAGGTCTAATCCGATGTAATCCTTGAAGTAAAATTTAAAACGTTAAAACACGAACTTGTTATGATTTGCTACAAATTTTCATTAAATATAAGGCGAATTAGCTTTTCAGATACAAGGTGAAAGTTTAAGGTGGCAGCAACAAGAGTTTTGAGTTCAGAACATTTATGCTGAATCGTTATCCGATTGCACTCAGTACACTTAGCTTACTTTTAGCTGCTTGCGGGTCAACCGAGCAAAGTAAGGAATATCAAGCTAATTTGGCTTCTGAACCACCAGTCGCGCACAAAACTGAATCTCAAAAATCAGCAACTTCTTGGTCAAGACAAGCTACAGGTAACTTTATAGCCTTATTACCTTGTGACCACTGTGAACAACATGTGATTCACTTACGCCTGAATGATGATCAAACCTTTCAACTTAGCGACATTAAACGCTCGAAACAGCGCCAAAGCGAAAACCAAGTGACAGGAACGATTCAAGCTGCTCAAGACAACAAACAGCGAGAAAAACAGAATCAACATCCATCTCAAACTACTATTGATGAATGGTTGCTCCACACAGAAAATGTAGAAGCTTACGCGCGCATTCAGCTTACAACTCACGGGCTTAAATTCAATTTATACAAACAAAGAAATATAAAAAATCAGCCGAAAATTGAAACCCAGGTTTTCCTACATCCTGTAGAAAGTATAAAAGTCAGTAATGCGCTGAAGCATGTCGATATTCAGGCCGAACACGTACAAAATGTTGAGGTCAAAGAGTTAAACGACCCTGTGATGGCACACGATTATTTTCTAGCAATTCACAATCAATCTAATCAAGCATTGCAATTACATGCCAATGACTTAGTTTTGGTCGATCAGCAATATCAAGAATATGCAGCAGTAGTCGATCCAAAGTTTTTAGAGCCTATTCCCGCACAACAAAAACAATGGATTAAGGTGTCTTTCCATTACCCTACTTCTGTACAGGCAGATGTGATCAAAATTAAATAAGTTCAAACTGCTGACTGTTCATAAATAAAGAAACATCTCTTTAAAGATGTTTCTTAAAAGTGTTTCAGCATTCTTTGATTATTTTTATCGCCATAAAAAAACCCTGCAGATGCAGGGTTTTCTTTTAAACCATCAAGCGATTACGCGTTGAATTGGTTCATTGTGTTTTTAGCTTCGTCCGCTGCTTTAAGCGCGTTGTCACCAGAGAAAATTTCTTTGTGATCGTCACCGATGTCAGAACCAGCCATTGCTTGGTGTTTAACGCAAGCGATACCACCACGGATTTCTTTACGTTGTACACCAGCAACATAAGCCAACATACCTTCAGAACCGAAGTAACCTTCTGCAAGCTCATGAGTAGAAAGCGCAGCAGTGTGGTAAGTCGGAAGTGTGATCAAGTGGTGGAACACACCTGCTTCACGAGAAGCGTCTGCTTGGAACGTACGTACTTTTTCGTCAGCTTCAGCAGCCAATTCAGAATCGTCGTACTCAGCGCTCATTAATTTAGCGCGGTCGTATGCAGATACGTCTTTACCTTCAGCAACCCAACGGTCGTACGCTTGTTGACGGAAGTTCAGTGTCCAGTTGAATGATGGAGAGTTGTTGTAAACAAGTTTCGCATTTGGCACAACTTCACGTACACGGTTAACCATGTGAGCGATTTCTTCTACGTTTGGAGTCGCAGTTTCGATCCAAAGAAGGTCAGCACCGTTTTGTAAGCTAGTTACACAGTCAAGTACAACGCGGTCAATTTGAGTGCCTTCACGGAACTGGTACAAGCCAGAAGCTAAACGCTTAGGACGGTGTAATTTACCATCACGCTTGATTAGGATTTCGTCTTCTTTCGCTTCAGAGATGTCAATTTCTTGAGTGTCTAAGTAGCTGATGTATTGAGAAGCGATGTCACCTGGCTCTTTAACTACTGGGATTTTTTGAGTTAAGTCAGCGCCTTCAGAGTCAGTACGTGCAACGATGATACCGTCGTCAAGACCCATTTCTAAGAACGCATAACGTAACGCGTGGATTTTAGCGATGAAGTCTTCGTGTGGAACAGTTACTTTACCAGCTTGGTGACCACATTGTTTCGCGTCAGAAACTTGGTTTTCGATTTGAAGTGCACATGCACCCGCTTCGATCATTTTCTTAGCTAATAAGTAAGTTGCTTCTTCGTTACCGAAACCAGCGTCGATGTCCGCAATGATTGGCACAACGTGAGTTTCAAAGTTGTCGATTTGAGCAGTGATATCAGCAGCTTTAGCAGTATCACCAGCGTCTTGTGCTTTTTTAAGTGCGCGGAACAAATCGTTTAATTCTTTCGCGTCAGCTTGACGTAAGAATGTGTAGATTTCTTCGATCAATGCAGGAACAGAAGTTTTTTCGTGCATAGATTGGTCAGGAAGTGGACCGAATTCTGAACGAAGTGCAGCAACCATCCAACCAGAAAGGTAGATATAACGGCGTTCAGTAGTACCGAAGTATTTTTTGTTCGCAATCATTTTTTGTTGCGCAACAAAACCGTGCCAGCAACCTAAAGATTGAGTGTATTTGCTTGAATCAGCATCATAAGCAGCCATATCACGACGCATAATCGCAGCTGTATATTTAGCAATATCTAAACCAGTTTTGAAACGGTTTTGCATTTGCATACGCGCAGCATCTTCAGGACTGATGTCTGCCCAAGTGTTGCCGAATTTTGCTTTTAATTCGCGGATTGCATCAATCGCTGTTTGGTATGTAGTCATGATATTGTACCCTGTAATATTATTTAGGATTTATCAATCGAAGGCTAAATCGCGCTTATGCTTGATTGCTCAGATTTAGAGCACTTCGTTACGATGAATACAGAGTAGAGTGACTGAATGAATTAATCCAATATTCTCGTGTAATTCTCGGTATTTTTTAAAAAAATGTATAGATCAAAGTCTTAATTCACAAAAACAATAAAAACACAACATATTGATTTTAAAAACCTTATTTAGAAAATCAATTAAATATCTTTGCTTACAAATTCATCTCTGTGCCGATATTTTCTGCATTAGACTTAAGTCTTGCATTTCATAAAAAATGCTTGCATTGGCGATTTCTGCCATTTTTTAGCAAAATTTTGCTGCTTTTCAGCGCAATGTAAGTGCATAAGTTTCATACAAAATAGAATCTGCTATCAGTTCTGCCAATACTTTTAAGTGTTTTTGCATTTAAGATTAAAAAGTATAGATGCAGTACTAGGCAACCTACATTGCTTTAGGAAATAATGATGGGGCTGGCTGTTTTTATTCAGATTTTTTGCTGTTTATCTCGTCGATTTTTTCATCATAATTTATACACAAGCCTTACGGCTTATGGCATAATTCCAATAATTTAGTGATTTTATTTTCGGTATTTATTTTATGAATCTGGAGCGGGTTGATCTTAATCTATTAATTTATCTTGACGTCTTACTTCGTGAAAAAAATGTAACCCGTGCTGCAGAACAATTGGGCGTTACCCAACCTGCGATGAGTAACATTTTACGTCGTTTGCGCAATTTATTTAATGATCCCCTGCTGATTCGTTCTTCTGAAGGCATGACGCCAACTGAACGTGCCTTAGAATTACAACCGCGTATCCGCGATGCCTTATCTGACCTTTCTATGATTTTGGAGCCGCGTACTGAGTTCCGCCCTTATACTTCAAATCGTGTATTTCGGATTATGACCTCCGATTACGCAGAAGCCACATTAGTCCCACGCTTGGTTAAAGCTTTACGCTCTGAAGCACCTAATGTGGTATTAGACTTTTTAACCCCGAGTGATGTGTCTTATCGCGACATGGAACAAGGTAAAGTCGATTTGGCGATTAACCGTTTTAATGAAATTCCACAAAGTTTCCATCAGGTTTTAGTTTGGCGTGATAGTTTTTCTTGCCTGCTCAATCACAAACACCCTGCTGCCAATAACCTGAATTTAAAAAGCTACTTAGATGCACAACATATTTGGGTTTCTAAAACAGGTATGGGCGTTGGTTTTGGTGTGAATCCAGAGAAACAAGCGGGACTAGGTTGGATTGATCAAGCTTTAGAGCGTATTGGACAAAAACGTAAAATTTCGGTGTTTACCCGTCATTATCAAATGCCTGCACTACTCGCGTCTAATGTAGATTTAGTCGCAACCTTACCTACACGTATTGCGCGCTTACAAGCCAAAAGCCAAAGTTTACTGATTAAAGACCCACCATTTTATATTCCAGAATTTGAATTAAAGATGGCATGGTGTCCGTTGTTACATCATCACCCTGCACACCGTTGGTTACGCCAATTGATTTTATATGTAGCGCGCCAAATGATTGAAGAAGAAAACCGTGAGTTTTTACTGAATAACTCTCAATTTTCAGCCTATTAATTAAAAATTCACTGAACTTATTGGCACAAACCCTTATACTCAGATGAGGAATATTTCGATATTCCTCATTGTTTAATCATGATTTAATAAAGATTCAAATTGTTATATTTAAAATAATATAATCCACAGGTGGATTCGTGAGCCTCTTCCAGAATATTGTTATTATCCTCATCCTCATTGTCGGAGCTGGTTTTTTATCGCTGACTGAAATTGCGTTGGCTGGTGCACGTAAAGTTAAACTGAAAATTCTAGCCGAATCAGGCGATGAACGTGCCCAAAAAGTTTTAGACCTACAAGAAAACTCAGCTGATTTTTTTGCTGCCTCACAAATTGGCTTAAACGCAGTTGCCATTTTAGGTGGTATTTTAGGTGAAGGCGCATTCCGTCCTTATTTTTACAACTTAGTTGTGCGCTTCTATCAAGGACCATGGGCTGAAACGCTTAGTTTTGCCTTGTCATTTACCTTAGTGACTTCGCTGTTTATTTTATTTGCCGACCTAATGCCTAAGCGTTTGGCAATGATCGCCCCTGAAAAAATTGCGGTATCGGTGATTAATCCGATTCAAATTTTTATTCGGATATGCAAGCCTTTGGCATGGATGATTAATGCGATTGCCAACGTGCTGTTCCGTTTATTCAAAGTAAACACCACGCGCGAAGACAATATTACATTTGATGATATTTCTGCAGTCATGGATGCAGGCGCTCAAGCAGGTGTTTTACAAAAGCAGGAACATCACTTTATTGAAAACGTGTTTGAACTTGAAGAACGTAACGTGCCTTCGAGTATGACTACACGTGAAAATGTGGTGTTTTTTACCCTAAAGGAATCTGAAGCCAGTATTCGTCAAAAACTTGCAGAATATCCTTATTCCAAATTTTTGGTCTGTAGCGAAAATATTGATGATGTGATTGGTTATGTTGATGCCAAAGATATTTTGGTCAGAATCCTCAATAATCAATCTTTACTACAACTAAATGAAAGCACCATCCGTAATGTATTAACCATTCCAGATACACTCACGCTGTCTGAAGTCTTAGACCGTTTCCGCTCTACCAAAGAAAAATTTGCCGTAGTCATTAATGAATATGCGTTGGTTGTGGGCGTAATTACCCTGTCTGATATTATGATTACTGTGATGGGCGATTGGGTAACACCTATTGAAGAAGATCAGCAAATCATTAAACGTGATAACAATTCTTGGCTGATTGATGGCAGTACACCAATTGAAGACATTAAACACGCGCTGCAAATTGATGAAATGCCAGATGATGAAAATTATGAAACCATTGCAGGTTTTATGATGTATAAGCTACGTAAAATCCCGCGTCCTGCCGACTCTGTACTTTTTGATGGTTATAAATTTGAAGTGGTCGACGTCGATCATTTTAAAATTGACCAACTTTTAGTGACACGAATTGTAGAAACGCAGGAAATACAAAACAACACTGAAGCAGATGGATAGTGAGATTCCTTGTATTCGTTCAGCCTGATTGCATCTACATTTTCTCGCATTCACAAAAAAGCACCACATCAAAATGAAGTGGTGCTTTTTTCAAACCTGAACAGATACATCTGAAATTCAGCTGAATATCT
Organism: Acinetobacter sp. Swhac1; assembly: GCF_013390985.1. Taxonomy (NCBI): domain Bacteria; kingdom Pseudomonadati; phylum Pseudomonadota; class Gammaproteobacteria; order Moraxellales; family Moraxellaceae; genus Acinetobacter; species Acinetobacter sp. Swhac1. Next base: position 13,396 of record NZ_JACASN010000001.1, read on the forward strand.
ATTTAATATTTGCTGATCAATTCATCCAATACCGCTTGATAGTGAATCGCAATATCTTCAGCTAGAATTTTATAGACATTGTCGAATTGCACCATTGGCCAACCTTCTTTCCAGAAAGGGAAAATATTGTGCAAATCATGCGTTACCACAGCATCTTCACGCACAATCGCTTGTGCAACCTGAGCCAATACTTGTGCAGTTTCTGTGCCATCAATGGCTAAATAATCAATCCCACGTGCTTTTAAAATACGCACACGGTCTTTTTTATAACGAATTTTTTTCATTTGCGCTTCATTTAACTGCAAAGCCAAACTCACCGCTTCTACAAATTTGCTTTCAAATGATTGATTCAGTGCCACCAACGCTGCTTTATGCGCTTCCTGACGACCTGCTTTCCCACCATTACGGATAATTTCTTTTGCCTCTGTGTCTAGCTCATCACTTTTCATAGACTGCAAAATGTCGAGTATTTCGATATCACTTAATGATTCAGGAGATTGGTCAATCATGTACTGCCCTTGGACAAAAATAGCAAAACGCTATTTTCGCACAATTTAGCTAAAAGCTCGACACATTCCGAAGCAATTGTTCACACAAGGCAGTGCTGCACCTATTACAGTGCAGCAGTTTAAAATTGATCTTTCAGCTTTGATCATCCTTGTTTATTTTAAATTTCTTATTGTTCCCTTCGTTTTTCTCCTGAATTTCATCGTCTATTTAAAACCCATTATTTCAAATGAATAATCCAATAAATAACAGATTTAATTTCTCAATCCACTTGTACTTTTTAGTAAAAAATAATTAACAGATTTACTTTTCACTCAATACAAGTTTTCGCGTTTATCATGATCGAGGCGGTCAATATAGCGCTCTAAATGTAGCATCGCACGATACATTTTATTTAAGTTCCCAACATTGATTTGCTGACGAACAATATTTTTGTGTAACCGTTTTAATGCACGTAGACTGTGCTTTGTCGTATATGCAGATAAAATTTTCATAAGCCTGCTCTCTCTATCAAATTATTTTACATGAACCGTTTTGTAATCTTGAGAATGAATTCAATGAATATAAAGATAAGGTTTATTATTGACAGGGTGTGTCCTACACCTCCTTAATATTTGACTATTTGGAAAAAATTTATTGTGTTGAATTGTAGTTTAAAGGAATATTTATGTAATTATGATTAAAATAATTACTAAAACTGATTCAAAAAAATCTTTGTTAAAATCCTCTATAAAGTACACCTAAAAAAACTGACACTCGGTCAGTTTTTTTATGTACGTTGATTTTAAATTTGAGTCTTTAAATCACTTCAACTACCACTTTGCCCACATGCTCGCCTGTATCCATTTCGGCATGTGCTTGTTGAATTTGATCAAACTGGAAAGTTTTATAAATCATAGGCAGACATTCGCCTTTGGCTAACAATGGCCAAACGATCTCTTGCAAACCTTTGGTAATTTCAGCTTTTTCTGCAGTATTGCGGGCGCGCATAGTCGAACCAGTAATGGTAAGACGCTTCATCATAATTTGACCAAGTTTCACTTCTTTGGCTTTTGCACCACCCAAGAATGCGATATACACCAAGCGACCATCACGACGTAATAAATTTAAATTACGTTCCAAATACGGCGCACCAACAATATCTAAAATGACATCAACCCCAGCATTGTCTGTCACTTCGTTAATCACTTGTTCAAAATCTTGTGTCTTGTAATTAATTGCTGTGGTGAGGTGTGAAATTGCCTGTACTTTTTCATCTGAACCTACAGTTGCAAAGGTTTTTAAACCTAAGGCTTTGCACAACATTAAAGCAGTTGTACCAATACCACTGGTTCCGCCATGAATTAGTGCCGTTTCACCTGCTTTGGCTTTGCCCATTTGGAATACATTGGCCCACACAGTAAAAAACGTTTCAGGTATCGCAGCGGCTTGTACAAAACTGACACCTGTTGGAATTGTCAAAGTCTGGCTTTCTGGTACAACACAATATTCTGCATAACCACCACCATTGGTTAAGCCACACACTGCATCACCAACTTTAAATTGGCTAACATCTGCACCCACAGCAACTACTTCACCTGCTACTTCTAAGCCTGGCACTGGCGTCACGCCTTTAGGCATAGGATACAGACCCTGACGCTGTAAAATATCAGGACGATTCAAACCAAAAGCATGTACTTTGACCAAAACCTCATTGGCTTGTGGCTCAGGTATTGCAACCGTTTCATAGGCTAATTTTTCTGGGCCACCTGGTTCTGTAATAATAATCTGCTGCATTGTGTTTTGTGTCATGGCAAATCCCTGATTGTTTGATGCTGATATGAATTCTGACTATTTGAGCATAAAACAGCAAAGCATTAAAACCCAGATTAACTTAGGTATAATTCTCATGCCGTGGTGTTTCATGCGTGATTAAATTTTTATTTATGATTAAAGAGTATGTGATGTCAGAAATTGTGGAATACAACGAAAATAATTACCGTGAGTTTGAATATGAAACAGGCGTTGCGGTGATTCGTTTTTATGCGACGTGGTGTACGCCTTGTGTTCAAAATGCACCATTTTTTGAGCAGCTTGCCCAACTTTTTGATGCTTCGGTAAAGTTTGGCAAAGTGAATGTCGATCAATCTCCAATTTTAACTTTGCGTTATCAAGTCTTTGGTTTACCGACCACTCTGATTTTTAAAGATGGGCAAATTGTTGAACGACTGTCGGGCAATGTTTCTGTCGTACAACTTCAACAAAAAATTCAGAGCTATCTTTAAGCCATGTAGAGTAGCGTCAACATATTAAGTTTGAATTACTACCTGATCGCGTCCTGCATGTTTGGCTTGATACAAATGCGCATCTGCAGCTTTCATAAAATCATCCACGTGCGTATACGCTTGTGCGCGAGTCATCCACGCTACACCGATACTTAAAGTCACATATTGTTTATGGTCTTCTCGTGCTACATGCTCAAAAGCTGCATCACGCACAGCCTGCAAGACCTTTTGCATGAGTGGTGCAATCGCAGGTTGCGGAATATCGTGCAGTAAAATGGCAAATTCTTCACCCCCATAACGTGCCACAAACGCATTTTTAGGCAAAGTATCTTGTAAAACTTTAACTAGGTTTTGCAGAATTTGATCGCCTTTTAAGTGCCCATAATGATCATTGTATTTTTTAAAATAATCGACATCGAGCATCGCAAAGACCAAAATATGTCGCTTATTTTGCAAGGTTTCAAAATACAAACGCTGAATTTCTTCATTTAATGCACGGCGATTATATGCCCCTGTTAATGCATCGGTTTTAATCTGTATTTCCAGTTTTTCATTCAAAAGACTGAGTTGTTCAGTGCGTTCCTGCACTTTTAAATCTAACGAGCTGTTTAAATGAATCAGTTTTTGGTTCAAGCGTTCAATGCGCAAGTTATGGTAGGCATAATTTCGTGCCTGCTGAAACATGATAAGCAATGCATAAACACTGGTCGAAATAAAAGATAAATGAATGGAATTGACCAGATTCAGCATTAATAAAAAATCATGAATAAATGTGCCACATAGAATAATTACTGCCCAAAAATTAATTTTGGAATAATCCTCTCCTGAACGCAGGGTTTGATAAAATCCATAAGCAAAATTTGCCAAAATCAAAACAAAGAAAAATGAACTATAAAATGCCAATTGCTGAAAAATAGTGGGTTCTGCCCACAGCGTCACCCCAATATTAAAGCTCAATAACAGCATTGCCGCGCTATATACCCAACGATGCAAATAGCGCGAACTGAGCAAAAACATATAACTCAGGAAAAATAAAATCGCTAAAAAACTAAATAAATATTCGAGTCTTATTCCCCAAGACCAACTTAAATTCAGGAAAGTGGTATAGGCATAGGGTGCAGAAAATAAATTGTGTAATGCCAGAAAAACAATAAAAATGCCGAAAATAAAAATACGCTTGGTCTTTCCACCATTTGCAAGACTAAATGCCGAAAACATCAAGGTAAACAAACCAATACCAAGTACTGCCCCACAAATCATGGCAATACTCATCATCAAACGCTGATACTGTTGATTGATGGTGCGACTTAAACCAATTTTCATTGGATTTTTTAAACCACCTTGCAAGCTCTGAAAGCTAGACGCTTGAATGGTCAGGGTAAAATATTCACTTTCAGGAACAAAATATGCAATTCGTGGGGCATTTTCGGTTTGGTGACTACTCGCATCTGCACCGACTGTGCCAACACGCACCAGTGGATCGCCATTTAAAAATACCCGATAGGCGCCATATTGGTTGGGAATCCAAATCGCAATACGTCTGCCTAGAAATTCTTTTGGAATTTGAAAGTGCCCAATAAAAGTGCCGTAAGTATTGGCATTGCCCATTAAATCTTCAAATGAAGCAGGCAATTCAACGGTATTCGATGCCAGTACCGCACTGGGTTCTTGAATCAATTGTTGCGGATAAAACAACCATCGCCCAGTCAAAATACTCGATTGATCTTCAGTAAATTGAACAGAATTGAGCAGTTGTTGATGTAGATAGTAAGATTCAGGTGCAGACTCATACTGCGCCAACACACGCGGTGGTGTGAGTACACTGCACAGTAAAATTAAGAAGAGTAATGCACACTTGTGCCACATCCGAGTGAAATTCAAAAATGCAAAAGTCCTATTGTGCTTGTTTTTTAATCTAATCGTTCTTGCACTAAATTTGAAGTAAAAAATTAAGTCATTTATGCTAGACCTTACTGGCATCGGATGAATGACTTAAATTCTAGCGGTTTGGCTAAGTTGAAAGGTGTTTATTGATCGCGTGTTTTCACATCATACAATTCAATTTCAAAAATCAAATTAGAATTAGCAGGAATGATATTGCCCATTTTGCGCTCACCATAAGCCAAATGCGCAGGTACGATCAGTTTGCGTTTACCACCCACTTTCATCCCCATGATGCCTTGATCCCAGCCTTTAATGACACGACCTGTACCAATCACGGTTTCAAAATAGTTACCACGGTCTAAGGATGAATCAAACTTGGTGCCATCTTCCAACCAGCCTGTGTAATGCGTAGTAATTAAAGCGCCTTTAACCGCTTCTTTCCCCTCACCCACCACCAAATCAATAATTTCTAATTCTGCACTCATGTTCATCTCCAAATATTTACACTTCGATGTTTAAGATAATTTCCAGCTCGTGCAAGTGTTATTGCAACTGTGTCCACTCAATCTGAGCCTGTGCCTGATCGCCAATCAATGTCCATTCGCCATCCATTACATTCAACTGCAATTGCATGGTACGTTCGCATAAAGCTTGAACGGCTTCGGTACTCGCTGGCGATAGTTGCCACACTTCAACATTATTTAAAGTTTTGATTTTACTGTTACGTTTGTACCATTCATCTACCGATGAACCATAAGCAATAATCGCAACTTGCTTACAACGCGAACTGGCTTTTTTGACTTTGTCTTCATCTGGGCAACCGACTTCAATCCACTTAATTAACTGCCCTGTTAAGTCTTTTTCCCACAAAGCAGGCTCATCGGTTTCAAATAAATCTTTGGTAAATTCCAAAGCTTCATCTGCATAACGTGCGAATGCCAAAATACGCACCATCAATCGCTCAATAGTTTCAGAAGGATGCAATGCCATGGTGAGCTGATAGTCACCGTATTGATGCACATCCATATTGGCAATGTTCAAATCTGCCTTATAAATTGTCGCTTTCAGCGCCATTGTCTATTCCTAAAACTATGTTTAAATTTGCCACTAAGCATAATGGATTTTCTGTGATTTTGCTGTATCGTTTGCCCGATAACGTATAGATTTCAGTCTAGAACCGCAGCAGCATCGACCCGATACGCCAATAGTTCAGCCTCAAATTTTTCCCAATCACGCTCGCTTTGATAAATAATTTCCAACCGATTGTCTATGCCTTCATCGGTAGATTGATAATTAAATTGCTGCGGATTGAAGTTGAAACTTTTCCAACCCTGATTGGTATAAAAAATTCCTTTAATACGCAGCCAATCTTGCTGTTCACAGAGTAAATCTAATAAGGGATAAAAGTCGAATTGCCAACGTTTAGGCAATTTCCAACCTGCGACTGCATATCCTTGTGCAGTTTCGACATAGTGATATGGCAATTGTTTGATTTCTGCAGACTCTTGCAGATTTGTAGAGCTGACCTTCTGTTGCAATTTTAGCAACGGCTGAATTTTACGCTGTGTACCGACATACGGTATATCCATTTCGGTCAAAGCCAGATGACCCTGTTCTGCTTTCAACCATTTTTGCGCGTAGGCTTGATATTCCTGTTGTAGTTGTATGAGGGCTTGCTCATCTGCCGCCTGCATTTGGTCTGCATGTGACACCACAATAATTTGTGCAGCTTTGAGCTGATCGGCATACAGGTTTTGCTGCGTCCACGCCTGATCATGCAAACGCGAACCATCTACTACCGTCACCAAGGCGCGCATCGATAAATGCGTATGCCAATGTGGTTCGGTCAGTTGTTCCAAGAGTTGCTCAGGATGCCCCAAACCTGTCGGCTCGATGAATAAACGGCCAGGCTTCGCTTCTGACAATAAACGCGACAAGGCAATTTGCATAGGCAATTGGCTACTACAACATAAGCAACCGCCCAATAATTCTTTGACTTGATAACCCTGTTGCTGAGGTAAGAGTTGTTGATCGACCCCGATTTGTCCAAATTCATTCATCAGCACCGCCCAAACTTCATGTTCTGGTTTTTGGCTGAGTAACTGTTTCAATAAGGTGGTTTTTCCTGCACCGAGAAAACCAGAAATAATATGTGTCGGGACTGCTTTTTGTGGTGCAATTAGTTTCAAAATAAGCTCACTTTATTGAGTTTCAAACAACTCAAGCATGCTAAGCAAGTTTAGCGATTAGTTCAATCTGAATCTAAACACACTGAAATTTATTCATTTCAGCACATCTATCACCATCATGATTTGAAAAATTCGCTTACATTTATTACGTGATGATCTGCAACTTATTTGGGGAAATACACGAGTTTTAGCCGCTTGATGTTATGTTTTATTGCCAACCACGCAATTTTATTGCGGAAAACACAGCCATTTTGATTGGATTTGACTGCATATTTAAAACAAAAATTACCAAACTACGACCTATTCATCATCATTGTGCGGTTCAAGTAACCGTCATTGTTTTGCTTTGTTGCAAGCATTGATCCCATAGCTTTGGCTCTTTAGCATGAGTTCCTGTTCAGCCCGTTCAAATCAGGTGATGACTGACTTGAACACTTTAGCCGCAATAAGTTTTTTTACTTAATGCTTGTGCTGAGCACTCCCTACTACTCATGAAAAACTTTAAATAAGGATGCCAAACCATGAAATTGACACAAATTTTACTCGCTTCAACTTTTGCTTTTGCCACTGCAACTACTTTTGCTGCAAAGGCTGAATCGACAGCAACAGAACAGGGAAAAGTGGTTGTTTCAACGCAGGAAACTGTGGCTGAACCAGCTTCAGAACAAGCTGCTGCACAACCTGCATCTGAAGCAAGCACTGAAACCCCTGCTGCATCGACGCAACAGCCTTAAAACTTAGATACATTTAAAAATGTAAATCGAATACAAAAACTGAGTTTTCCGCCACTCTCTCGGTTTACTCAGTTTTTGTTTATCTGCATAACTAATCAATATTGCCTTGGACAAAATTAAAAAATAGGCACAAAAAAACCTGTCTACAATTGCAAACAGGTTTTCAGCTAAATTTGATGAAAACTTAGTTTTGTTCAGTTTTCTTATAAATGCTGCAAGATGGATGATGATTTTCTTGCAAACGTGCAACTTTACGTTGCTCTGCTGCTTCAAAACGGCAACGCTTCCAGTCATTGTCTAATTTCAACGCAGGGATTTGTTTTGGTTTACCATTTTCATCGACTGCAACCATAGTGAAGTAACAGCTGTTGGTATGGCGCACTGTACGCTTTTGAATATTTTGTGCTTCTACACGAATCCCAATTTCCATTGAAGTACGACCGACATGGTTCACACTAGCAAGGAAAGTCACCAATTCACCCACATGAATCGGCTCTTTAAAGTTCACTTTATCAACCGAAAGGGTCACCACATAACTACCAGAATAGCGGCTCGCACATGCATACGCCACTTGGTCTAATAGTTTTAAAATTGTTCCACCATGTACATTCCCTGAGAAATTTGCCATGTCGGGTGTCATTAACACGGTCATGGTTAATTCTGACTGGTCATCTAACACTGGGGCAATTTGATCTAATGGTGACATCGCGTTCTCTAGACTCTTTTAAAGACAGTAAGATATGAGCGTATTATTATATCGCGTTTATAAAAGTTTGAATGTTCATTTCGGCAACAACTGCATCATTATTATTTATATTGTTTATGATAACATTTATTTAAAATTATAAGACTAAAGACTAAGACTCCCAAGCTGTTATTTTTTAATCCATTTCTGATTTTTTAGAATATTTGTTCAAATTGAATATTACGTGAATCCCCCTGATTCAAGTGTTCAAAAAACAATCTAAAATCTTTTATTCAATGGATTATTCAAGCAAATTTCGGCGAATTTACACGAAAAAAAGTTCAATTTCCCCGTAAATTTTCAAACTTCGCTGCGACATTTAAACCAAGCGCAGCATTTCCTGCGACACATTGCTATAAGTCAAAGTTTGTTCAGTACTCAGTGCAGCTTCAATCACATAAGAACCATCTGGATTAATCATCGTCACTGTAAAAATAACTTGCTCCATAGTAGCAAGTTTCACCTGCTGTCCAATTTCAAAGCCGTGCATGAAGTATCCCCTCGATTTTTTATAAAGTTTTAAAGTCCTGAAGCACAAAAGTTAGGCCGTCTTGGAAGCATGTTCAATTGGTAAACTGCTTAAAAAACTAATTCAGTAAATGCTGCATAGAATAAATGGAAACAGTGCGAAAGAACACGCTAAAAAATTGATTTTAAGTCTAAATACCTCATCTCAGTATTTAGATATCTTTAGGGTATCTTTATTTTTAAACTATAATATCAAATACTTACAAAGAATAAATCTAAGCAATCTAACATTAAAGTTATTTTTATCAAGCACCTAATTAGACTTAAGTTAAATCTGTTGATTTCATTGAATTGACCTAAATGAAGGATCTGGACAGCTATTTAAACTGTCCATAAAGCCCAAAAGTATTACTCACTTTATAGTCTACAATTCTATGCCCATGCGCATAATGATGCTGTTGATAGACCTGATCAATTTTATTTAATTGCGCTGCGGTTGCTTCTGCACCTGCCAGCATAGTCGCTTCGCGCCCTTTTACATCAAAAATATGGGCTTTTTCACGTAAATCGGGTTGAATGACCACATCTGCCAGTTTCAATTCTTCATTGGCCAAATGCTTTTGCATAATATTAATATTTTGGTTAAACAATCCCCACACATTACTGGTTTCAGTATGAATAGGCTGCGCCAAAATATTCACGGCAATCACAATATCTGCCCCTAAATCGCGTGCAACCTTGACAGGTACAGGGCTCACTAAACCACCATCGACATATTCATGTTCTGCAATTTTAGTAGGTACAAACATACTTGGGATAGACACTGACGCACGCACTGCCTGCCCCGTATTGCCATAATTAAATACGACTTTTTTGCCTTCTTTTAATTCAGTCGCCACCACGTACATCGGGATTTTAAATTGCTCCAAACGGAGTTGATCGACTTGTGCATTGACATAATTTTCAACTTTTTTACCATCAAAAAAGCCTTTTAAATCTAAAGTCACATCCCGCACATCATTGGCTTTCATATTCATGGCAATTTCACGTAATTGCTGTGCATTTTTACCACTGGCATAAATTGAACCGACAATGCTGCCTGCGCTGCTGCCCACAATAAAATCAGGATGAATACCGTACTGCTCAAGTACTTCAATCACCCCAATATGTGCATAACCACGTGCGCCACCACTGCCCAAAACCAAGGCGACAACTGGACCTTTTTTTTGTTGTTTTAACTGACGAAAATCAATTTGATTCAGGCGTGACTCTGCTTCAACCACGGGCTGCGACTCAAGTAAAGTTTGAGTCGAAAATTGCTGCTGTGATGGCACTGCCTGACATCCCACCATCAATAATGCTGTAAGAGATACATACCCAATTTTCATAATGACCTTCTTGAATCCATAGGTTTCAGTCGATATTTCACCGCCAATCGTGACAAGGTTGATCAGCTAACTTGATACAGCAACCATCTTAACCATGCCACTGATGCTATTTGTTTCGCCTTGCATGACCGCCCATAGTCTATCTATTATTTTAACCGATCCTTGTAGTAATTCGTTAAACTGTCACGTCTAGCCACTACAGTGGCGCACAAGTCGAATCTGTCTAAAATTATATGCCAACACCTTCTTATTCCTTATTATTCTGGATTTTTCTGCAATTAGGCTGTCTGTCTTTTGGTGGGCCTGCAGCGCATTTGGTGTTTTTCCATCAGCGTTTTGTGCAACAACTCAAATGGCTAGATGAATCCCAGTATTCACAAATTGTCGCACTTGCACAACTCTTACCTGGCCCAACTAGTAGTCAGGTGGGGTTAGCGATTGGTTATTTGCAAAAAGGCTATTGGGGTGCAGTCCTAGCTTGGTTGGGTTTCACCCTACCTTCAGCGTTGTTTATGGCTTTGGTTGCAGTTTTGGGACATCAATATTTAGATGTACTGTCGTCAAATAGCTTTCACAGTATTCAACTGATCGTATTGGCCGTGGTGGCTTGGGCATTTTGGCAAATGTTGCGTAGTTTTTGTAAAACGGTTTGGCAATATGCCTTAATGTTTGCTTCTGCCCTATTTATTTATCTGATGCCCTTGAGCTTCAATCAAGTTTTAGTGATTCTGATTGCAGCTTGTTTTGGCATTTGGATGGCGAAACGCGCAGCACCGACTGCTGCACAATCATCCACCAATACAACGGCGACAGATACGCATTTTACTGCGGCACATTTACTCAAACATCGTCGTTATGCTGTATTTTGGGCAGTACTTTTTGTTGCACCCTTTATTGTGCTGTCAGGTCTAAACTGGCTACAACCTCATTTACTCTATGCAGCTAATTTAAGTTTCTATCAAGCCGCATCTTTGGTCTTTGGCGGTGGGCATGTCATTTTGCCTTTATTGCATCAAGATTTTGTTAGCACAGGCTTAGTCAGTGCAGAACAGTTCGATTTGGGTTATGCCATGGCGCAATTGGTGCCTGGACCACTGTTCAGCTTTGCAACGTATTTGGGCAGTTTGATTCCAATGACAGAATCTATGCTGCTGAATGCGACTTTAGCTACATTGGCTATTTTTCTGCCATCTTTCTTTTTGGTATTTTCGACTTTGCCTTATTGGTCTTGGTTGATGCAGCAAGCCTCTATTCGTCATGCAGTAACAGGGATTAATGCAGCGGTGGTTGGGTTATTGCTCTACATGGTGGTAGAAATGGCACAGCGCTATATACTGAATTTCTATGACCTTATTTTTGTTGCCTTCGTGATTGTGCTGTTAAAGTCAAAATTACCCGTTTGGCTGAGTCTGATGGGAAGCTTCCTGCTCTATACTGTGTTATTGAATTTTATTGCTTAGGCTATTTTTAAGATTCACTTAAACCAATGCCTGTAGCATAGCGTTCGAGTGTAAAGGCACTCTCACCGTTATATATCGCCATAAAAAATGCCAGCTCATGTGAACTGGCATTTTATTTTGCAATCTATCTACAACTGAACAGCTTAACCTGCAAAGAATTTCAAAATAGACTGAATCACAGCGACGTTAATCAAGTCGACAAAGAAAGCGCCACATAACGGCACAATCAAGAATGCTTTATAAGATGGGCCATACATATTGGTAATGGCTTGCATATTAGCAACCGCGGTAGGTGTTGCTCCCATCCCAAAACCACAGTGCCCTGCAGCCAATACCGCTGCATCGTAGTTTTTGCCCATAATACGAAACGTGACAAAAGCAGCATACAACGCCATTGTGAGCGTTTGCGCACCTAAAATCACCATCAACGGGCCTGCCAAATCGGCCAATTGCCATAATTTGAGTGACAACAACGCCATCGCCAAATATAACGATAAAGATGCATTCCCAAACACATCAATCGCACGGTCAAAAATATTGACTTTAAAAATACTTTCTAAAACATTACGCAGAATCACACCGCCCGCCAATGCCCAAACGAAAGTTGGCAATTCAAACATAGTGCCTTTGGCAACGCCTGTCATAAATTCGGCAAATGCCAAACACGCTGCAAATAAACCCAAAGTGGTAATGGCATTATCTGCAGTGATTAAACGCACCTGATGCGGATATTCAAATGGAATAAACTCATTGGAATCTTGATCTGCAGGGGTATTATCACGTTTTTCAATTTGTTCTTCGGTACGTGGTACAGCCAATTGATGACGGTTGATTAAGGTTTTCGCCAGTGGACCACCAATTAAGCCGCCAATAATTAAACCGAAGGTCGCGCTTGCCATTCCCAGTGCTAAAGCACCTTGAATACCATATTGGGTTTCTAAAATTTCACCCCATGCTCCTGCCGTACCATGACCGCCAGTTAAAGTAATTGAACCTGCAATTAAACCAATTAGTGGATCAATACCTAACAATGTTGCAAGACTAATGCCGACAAAGTTTTGCAGCACAATAAATGTGGAAATTGCAATCAAGAAAATAATTAAACCAATTCCGCCCTGACGCAATTTTGTAAAGTTGGCGCTTAAACCAATCGAGGCGAAAAAAATCAGCATAAAACTGGTTTGTAATGCGCTACTGGTGGTAATGCTATAACCCCAAAATTGATTCACCAACAATGAAACAATAGCGGCAACCAAACCACCTGCAACAGGTTCAGGAATATTATAGCGTTTTAAAAAATCAATTTTATTGACTAAAAGTCGCCCTAAGAGCAGGACGATGACCGCAGCAATCAGCGTATAAAACGCATTAAAAGTAAATTCCATGGCAATATCCATATAGTGATTGCAGATTATTTTTAATATGATGAAGAACTGTCTATGCAAACCAAAGCATTTGCATCACTATGACTCTAAATCAACTAAAAAATGCCGCAATACAAAGTATGTAAACAGTATCGTATTTGACCGAAGTTTAAGAGGTATGCATTTCGCTCAACCAACCCATCCTTTGGTTTCACTCAAGCGTTATGATCTGCGTTTGCCTAGAACAGAAGAAAAGAAAGACAAAAGACAGCATTTTCACTTTCGGGGTGACTTCGAGTGCAAACAACTGAATCGGCTTAACACTGAGAGGTAATCTCATATAAGCTCCCAAATATCTGAGGTGGATAAATACCTTCCTATAAAGATATTCAACCACTTGACAAAAAACAGCAAGATTAAAGGTCGATCATTATGCATTTTTTTTGACAAAAAGCTGCTATTTTCTGCGGTTTTTTCTAAAAATTTTAATGATTGTATTCAGCTATAAGAGGAAGTTACAACATTCCTTTAAACTGGATAAAATTTAAGTTATTGAGTGAATAACATAAATTTTCAAAATAAAAAAACAGAGCTTAAAATTAAGCTCTGTTTTGGATTTTTCTCAAAAGTGGTGACTTAGAAGCTATAACGCGCCATAAAGCCTACTCGGTCGTCACTGAATTTATCGCCAGCAAATGTTTCACGCTCACCGTTGATATACTCAATACCTAAATCGACTGGTTTTACAGGTGAATAGATAAAGTTAATCCACGCTTGTTGTACTTTCTCGTTAGCACCAGCATTATTTGCTGCACGCGCATAGTCTGTACCATCATCCGCAAATAAAGCACCGTAGGCTAAAGTTGAACGTAGTTGTGGTGAAAACTTATAAGTTGCACCCACTTGTACACCAATCGTTTCATTTTGCTCAATGTTCTTATTAGCATCAAGTACATATGCTGAATTACTACCATATAAGTAGTTGCTGTTACCCTTAACATAAGAGACATCCGCAGATACTTTTAAAGGTTCTGTAACTTGATAATTCGTACCTACAGCTGCGCCCCAACCTGTCTTATCATCACCAGATCCGTCTTTATAGTGTTCAACCAATGCTCGTGCAGATGCTGAACCTTTACCTTCCGCATACGCTTGTGTCACTTTAGCTGTTAGATTCGGTACACGATAAGAAATATCAGTACCAGAACTATTGCCTTCTTCAGCAGAAACGAATAATTGTGTTGCAGGGGCTAATTTGTAGTTGTAACGAACTTGCGGAACACGTGCTGTACCACCACCAATATTCGTTGCGAAGTCAATCATTTCTGGTGCATGATTTGACAAGAAGTTCGATGTAGTTTGACCGAATAACCAGTTGTTTAAAGTTAAATAAGCGTGGCGAATACGTAAGTTTTCTGACTTAGAGTTGTCTCCACTTGCAAAATCAACTTCGATTTTACCACCAACCTTGTTATCACCCATTGGAGTATTAAAATCTAAACCAAAACGAGTTACTTTTGGTGTTGCACGTAATTTGTCTTTTACATTGTTTGCACCAGTTTTATGGGTAGCGTTAAAGTCATCATCCGCACCATCAATAATATAGTTTGCATCACCACGGATCGAACCATAAATAGAAACATCTGCACCAGATTTAGACTTTAAGCTGCTTAATGCACTTACAGGTGCAGCAGGCTTCGCCTGTTGTACTTGGGCAATTTGAGTTTGCTGCTGTTGTTGTACTTGCTGTTGTTGCTGAATTAACGATTTTAACGCTTCAACTTCTTGACGAAGTTCTTGAATTTGTTGTTGCTCAGTTTTTGCTGCGTGTGCAGTACCTACCATTAAAGTTGTAACAGCAATAGCTAAACCTTTGATCATAAATTGACCGTTGAGTAATTGACTCATTTATCTCTCCAAAATAAAACAACGCTGCATCCGTGCATGATGATTTTGTTCGTCATCTATCGATTTCACATCGAATTATAAAAATGGCTTAAAAATCAAAACACTTTTGCCAAATAGTCCAAGACATCCAAATATTTAAAATATTACAATTTGTGTCATTTATTACAGGCTTCAATCTATCAAGTTATGACGTTTATTAAAATCAGTTTTCCCGAATAAGAAATCACAATTAATCATAATTACAGATTCAAACAATTAAACTATATAAAATTCAACACCTTAAATAGGTTGATTATTCAAGTATTTACACCACCATTAGACTATTGTATATATTTAAGTTCTGTTAAAAAGCCCGATTTTTTCGAAAAAAATCACCATTTGAAAAAGTATTGACCCCAACTCAATCTGATTGAGGTTGCAAAATATGAAAAACGGCAAACATCCCAAATCCAATAAATAGCAGCATTAATACAGCCATATTCAGCAAAGCACTGCCTGTTAAAAAGTTGAGTAACACTCCACCAATCAAGCCACAAAAGAATTGCACACTGCCCATGACCGCACTGGCTGTTCCTGCACGTGCGCCTTGTTTTGCCATAGCTAGTGCCATGGCATTCGGGCCTGTAAAACCAATCCCAGACACGGCAAGAAATAAACCGACCATCACCAATGCCAAAGGTGCATACCCCAAACTACCTGCAAGCAGTAGAATGACCGCACCACTCAGTTGAATCATGCTGCCCAATTTTAAGCGTTGTAACACACCCAATTTGCCACTGATTTTTTTATTCAGGGTCGAAAACAGCATAATACCAATCGCATTGGCACCAAACACATAAGCAAAAGCTGTTTCACTCAAGCCATATTGATCCATCATGACTGCACTTGAACCGCTGATATAGCAAAACAATGCCCCACCAGTCAGACAGCCTGCCAACATTGGAAAACGAAAATCACGATCTTTTAAAATGGCAAAATATAAGGTCAGTACTTGCTGAAAGTTCAAATTTAAACGACGTTCTTTCGCCAAAGTTTCTTTAAAAAAGAAGTGCACACATAAACAGCAAATAATTCCAACGCAGGTCAGCACTACAAAAATAGCTTGCCAATTCATCCATCTAAGTACCCATGCGCCCAGCGTAGGTGCAATAATGGGCGCAATGGTCATCACAATCATCATGCTCGAAAAAGCTTGAGCGGATGTTTGCAAATCCAAGCGATCACGAATAGCTGCTCGTGCAATTACCACACCCACACAGCCACCCAAAGCCTGCAAAATACGTGCAGCAATCAGTCCCCATTCATTTTGTGCAAACACACACAACATACTGGCGAGTGAAAATAGTGCCAAGCCAAAATATAAAGGCGGCTTACGTCCAATCCGATCACTCAGCGGCCCGTAAATCAGTTGACCCAATGCCAAACCTAAAAAGTAGGCAGGCAAACTGTTTGCGACCATTTGGGTCGATACGCCAAACTCGCTTGCCATAACGGGCAAGGCAGGCAAATACATATCAATCGATAAAGGCCCAAGCGAAGTCAATAACGCCAACAATAAAATCCACGCAGTCGAATATTGCCGCATGTTGGGTTGTTGCGCAGATGGTGGCGTACTGCTTGAACTTGGCAGCGTTTTCGATATGCTCATATTTTATGATGAAATGACAGATGTACAGACAAGCTTACACGCTCCATAGTATGATTTGTTGTGATCAAAGATGAATTTTCACATATTAGGTACTCTAAACATCTCATCTACAGTTACAATGTACGCAAACCTTCATCTTGCAGCATAAATCTCTGTTTAGACAGAAAAGTTTACTTAAAGGAATGATGTTGAAACCTTGGCTGATAAAGCTCAAACAAGCGACCTATAACACCACATTTATGTATAACATCCGCATGCTCATTGCATTTGCGGGAACTGCTTTTGTTCCCTATTTTATGGGGATGCAGCTTGCCACTATTCCTTTAACTTTAGGTGTGCTTGCCGCAGGTTTGAGTGATATTGATGACCGTTTTTCGGTGCGTATTGTCAATCAGCTCTATACCTATATTGGTTTCTTTGTTACCGCCACATCAATTCAGTTTTTATTTCCGCATCCTATTTTATTTGCTACAGGCTTAATCCTGTCGTGTATTGTCTTAATTTTGCTCGGTTCGCTCGGACGACGTTATGCCACCATTTCTTATGGCTGTTTGGTGGTGTCAGTCTATTCCATGCTTGGCGTCAACCTATTTGATGACTGGTACATGCAGCCGCTGCTTTTGGTTTCGGGCGCAATTTGGTACGGCTTAATTTCGACCATCAGCTTTTTACTGTTCCCTGTTCGTGCCTTACAAGACAAACTTTCACTCAGTTATTCTTCTTTGGGTGATTTTTTATTTGCCAAATCAAATCTATTTGATGTGGATATGACTGCACCGAGTTATCAACAAAGTATCATTGATTTATCACTTGAAAATGGCAAATTAATTGCGATTTTTAACGACTTAAAAACCGCTTTACTGACCCGTTTAAAAGGTGACCGCGGGCAAAAAGATACCCGACGTAGCTTACAGTATTACTTTGTCGCACAAGACATTCACGAACGTGCCGACTCTGCACATATTGATTATCAAAAACTGGCGAAAATATTTCAGCACAGCGATATTTTATTTCGCTTCCAACGCATTTTGTCGATTCAGGGCAAAGCCTGTAAAGATTTAAGCGAAAGCATTTTGCACCGTAAACCTTATGTGCATAACAAGCGTTTTAAACATGCTTTTGAAAATCTTAAACAGTCTTTAGAAAAACTGCGCAGTGAACAGCAATATGACCAAGTCTGGATTAATGCACTGTTTGCTTTATACCAAAACCTGAAATCAATTGATGCCCAACTGCGTAACCTTGAAACCGAACGCAATATTAAACTGGATAAATCCAAGCATATTGAACAACAACTGAAAGATGATGACTTAAAAAGTTGGGATGATATTGTCATTCGGATTAAGCAGCATTTAACCCCCGAATCGGTTTTGTTCCGCCACGCCATTCGTTTGTCGATTGTGCTGTTGATTGGCTATATTTTTGTGCAAGTCACCAACATTCAATATGGCTACTGGATTTTACTGACCGCCCTGTTTGTGATGCAGCCCAACTTTAACACCACCAAACGACGTTTACGTTTGCGTATTATTGGGACACTGGCAGGGATTGTAGTCGGCTACACCATTTTATATTTTGTGCCATCCGTTGAAGGACAATTACTGGTTTTAGTGATTAGTGGCATATTGTTCTTTGAATTGCGTAGTAAACAATATGCACAAGCCACTGCCTTTATGACCATTTTGGCGCTGATGAACTTTAACCTAGAGGGTTTAGGCTATGCTGCAGCCGTACCACGTATGGTCGATACCTTAATTGGTTGTGCGCTAGCATGGTTTGGCGTGAGTTTTATCTTCCCCGATTGGAAATTCCGCCGTCTATCACGCACGATTCGCCGCTCACTCACCGCGCAATGTGGCTATTTGGCAGAAGTGATTGAACAATATAAAAATGGACGCAACAACGGTTTGAATTATCGTGTCGTGCGCCGTGCTGCTCATAATACCGATGCAGAAGTTGCTTCACTGATTTCAACACTCGCCACCGAACCTGATTTTGACCCCAATCAAAAAGCTCAAGCCTTTGAGTTCTTGTGTCTAAATCACACCTTTATTAGCTATATTGCTGCACTTGGAGCGCATCGTGACAAAATTGACGATCAGGAAGTCTTGCAACTGCTCGATCAAGCAATGGACGATATTCAAGGTGCTTTACTGAAAGATGAAACGCCAGATTTAAGTGCACACAACATGTTGCAAACCATTCGTCAGCGTTTAAGCCAAAACAAAGAAGAAGATCAAAAATCATTAATTATTTTGCAGCAATTATCTTTGATGATGAGTATCTTGCAACAATTAAGTCGCTTAAAACAAAGTTTAAGCCACGAACATGATCAGGACGCAACTGAACTGGCGTCTTTATAAACAATCCTGCAAACGGTCAGTGCCTACTTATTCGCCCTAAGCTGCACAAGTATTCACCGACCTTAGCATGATTTTGCGACAATATACTCACTGCATGACAGCAATTAATGCTAAACTTTTTATAGTTTTAAATTTGTTAGTTTCACTATGACCGCGAAAAGTTTATACGCCTATACCCTACAGCCTGTGATCTACGAAGTTTCTGAAGAAGAACAACGTCACGCACAACTGGTAATTTGGCGCAGTACCAATAAAATTGGCATGAAAGCATGGATTATTATGGGTGTGATTGTTGCCCTTTCCATTTTAGGCATTCTGCTATTAAAAAATTATTCGACAATTTTCTGCTGGGTTGCCATTGTCTGTGTGGTGCTCTACCTGCTCGTGCGTAAATACGGCTTGGAATGGTACGTTAAGCGAAAAATGAATGAATTTCCTGTTCAAGAAATTAAAGGGATTCGTTTAGGCGTACAGCCGCACGGTATCGTGATGCGTCAGCAAATGGGCGCTCAAGAAGGCGTGGGTGCAATTGGCTGGAAAGATGTGTATGAATGGTACAATACCCCTGAGTTTATCTTGATGAACTTCAAAGTAAAAGGTCAGCAAGGTGCTTATATTCTGCCTAAGCGTATGGACAGCAAGAACTTTTCGTTCAACACCATTCGCAAGCATTTGACTGAAGCTGCAGGCGAAGCCAAGCAAATCTAAATATCCCTATTTAAAAATAAACCTCTATCCCCTGTGATGGAGGTTTTTTTTGCTTAAAATTAAAACAATGAACGATAATGAGAATAAATAGCATTTGCATTAACTTCATCTCTGCATTATTCTGCATCACAATTCATACTCAACAACCAACGCTTATGCTGAAGAAAGCCTTTTTCCAAATTCACTGGTTCCTTGGTATTACTGCAGGACTGATCTTGTCACTCATGGGCGTGACAGGTGCGATTTATTCCTACGAACAAGAAATTCTAAAATGGATGAATCCGAACAGTTATCAGGTACAAGTTGAGCAGAAAGCCAAACTAAGCCCTGCAGAAATTTATCAACATTTTCAGCGTACCCAACCTGACTATAAAATTAATAGCATCACCGTTGCAAAAGACCCGGCTGCATCTTCAACCATCAATATTGCGAAAGAAGGTGCAAAACGTGGACAAAATATCCTGATTAACCCTTACTCGGCAGCAGTGTTGCCTGAAATTCGGGGACGTGAATTTTTCCAGTTTATTCAGCAATTACACCGCAACTTAACCGTAGGGCCTATTGGTAAACAAATTACAGCCGCATGTACCCTCATGTTGTTGTTCTTTGTGTTAAGTGGCATTTACCTACGCTGGCCGAAACGCCATTCATTTAAACAATGGTTTGCGCTCAAACCTCAATTAAAAGGACGTAATTTTATTTGGGACTTACATGCCGTAGTGGGCACGTGGGTCGTGATTTTCTATCTAGTTTTGGCATGCACAGGACTGTATTGGTCGTATGAGTGGTGGCGCAATGGCATGTTTAAAGTCATGGGTGTGGAAAGACCACAAGCGCAATTGCAAGCAGATGGACGCAACAAACCTGTAAATTCAAATGCTCAAGCACTTCATCAGGCTGCGCAAACACAAACTGCAGGACGCCGCGCAAACACTACAAAACCAGCCAAGCAGAATACGCTGGATCAGGCACAAATCAATCTGGCATTGACGAAGGCATGGCAACATCTCCCGCAGCAATTGGGGCAGGATTATTCCAGTATCACTTTTAATGTGCCTAAACACGCCAATACTGAAATTGAAATTAACTTTGTCGATGTCATTCCACAACATGAACGTGCGCGCAATAACGCAACTTTTGATTATCAACAAGCACGTATTACTCAACTTGAATTATATGTAGACAAACGGCTTAATGAAAAAATCATGAGCAGTATGCTGCCTGTGCATCGCGGTAGTTTCTTTGGGCCTGTTTATCAATTTTTAGCCATGCTTTCTGCATTGATGATGCCGCTGTTTTTCGTCACAGGTTGGATGCTGTATTTAAAACGTCGTAAACAAAAGCGTTTGACTCTTGCTGCACGTCAAAACCAGACTCAATTTCAGATCGACCCAAATGCTGCACACTGGCTCATTGTCTATGCCAGCCAAACAGGTACTGCCGAACAATTGGCATGGCGCACCGCTACTAGTCTGCAAGAAGCACATCAGCCTGTCACAGTCAAAGCCCTGCAACATCTCAGCCTTGAAGATCTTAAAAACACCACCCAACTGTTATGTATTGCTAGCACTTATGGCACAGGTGATGCACCCGATTTGACCTCAAGTTTTGTGAAAAAAATCCTACCGCAAACCTGTGACCTGAGTCATTTGCGTTATGCAGTACTGGCTTTAGGTTCACGTGAATATGCAGATCATTACTGCCGTTTTGGACATACGATTGCTGCATGGCTGCAACGTAATCAAGCACATGCCTTGTTCAATACCATTGAAGTAAATAATGCCAATCCTGCAGACATACAGCGTTGGAATCAGGCTTTGGTACAGGTCACACAACTTGACTTACCAAGTATGCATATCGAAAAAACTTTTGATACATGGACCTTACAGCAACGTGACTTGCTAAATCCCAACAGTTTAGGCGCACCCGCCTTCAATATTGAACTGTTAGCACAACATGATGTGCATTGGTCTGCAGGTGATATTGCAGAAATTCAGCCTGAAAACAGCACTGCACGGATTCACGCCTTTTTAAAACAGCATCAACTCGATGCCAATACAATTCTTGCTGATGGTCAGCAAACCTTAGTACAGGCTTTGGCAGATAAAGACCTCACCGCGCCAATTCAGACATTTAAAACTGCGGATGAATTATTGGCACAACTTTCACCCTTGCCTAGTCGTGAATATTCAATTGCCAGTATTCCTTCACAACAGGTTTTAAGACTTGTGGTGCGTCAAAAATTCGATGCTCAAGGCGAGCTTGGCTTAGGTTCAGGTTGGTTAACTGCACATGCTGCACTTGGGCAAAATATCGCATTACGCATTCGCAATAATCCATCTTTCCATTTAATTGATGATGACCGCCCAATTATTTGTATTGGCAACGGTACAGGGCTTGCAGGATTAATGAGCTTATTGCATGCACGTACCCGCCTGAATTACACCCAAAACTGGTTGTTTTTTGGTGAACGTCAGCAAGCGCACGATTACTTTTATCAGCACACCATCGAGGCTTGGCAAAGCACAGGTATGCTACAACGCCTTGATTTGGCCTTTTCCCGTGATCAAGCCGAAAAAGTCTATGTACACCATAAGTTACGCGAACAGGCTGAAGAATTAAAACGCTGGATTGAACAAAATGCCGTGATTTATGTCTGCGGTAGCATTCAAGGCATGGCCAGTGATGTCGACCAAGCCTTAAAAGATATTTTGGGTGAGACTCAACTGGAACAATTACGTCAGCAAGGACGTTATCGCCGAGATGTGTATTAGGATTTGTTGACACTTTTTAAATGGCTTGCGCTGTAGCTCTATAGCTAAAACTTGGCAATTCACCCAAGTTTTATCCATAGCCTCAGCCGAAACATAATTCAGTTGAGGCAAAATTTTTCAGCAGCTTCGGCTATACTGTTTGTACAGCATCACAGTGCAATAAAATTATGCAAGGCATGCAAGCAAGTCACGTACAAACACAATTTAGTCTATTTAAAAGAATATTGAGTAGCCTAATTGGATTAATTTTAGTATTGGATGGTGCCTATCTCATCAGCTTAAAGAAAATTCATTTCGGCACCGTTTTACCTGTTTTAATAGGCATGATGCTGCTGTGTTATGCCATTTTCTATACTTGGATTCAAAGCTACTTAAAACAACATACACGCTTAGATTGGCTGTGGAAAATCGGTTGGGGCGTATTGTGGCTGTGGTGCATCAGCCTGCTGATCTTTTTTACTTATATTCATTTCAGTACACAGCAGCAAAATACTGTAACCAACAATGCTAAAGTGGTGATTGTACTCGGCAGTGGCATTGAAAATGGACAACCATCGCCCACGCTCGCCAAACGACTGGATACTGCAGCCGCGTATGCCTTAGCGCATCCTCAAAGTTATTTCATTGTTAGTGGTGGCCCTGCATTTGCGGAACAACTCACTGAAGCACAGGTGATGTCTAATTATTTGCAACAACGTTATGCAATTGCAGCATCACACATTATCTTGGAAACCCAAAGCACCAGTACGGCACTTAATTTGAAAAACAGTCAGCCCTTGCTGCATACATTAGGCACAGATAAAACCCAACCGATTATAATTGTCACCAGCGACTTTCACACACCACGTGCAGCAGCCATTGCCAAACGACAAGGATACACACAGTTCAGCATGCTCAGTGCAACGACACCACTCTATACCCGCTATAACGCATGGTTACGCGAGTATTTTGCTTATATCAGTGGTTGGCTGCTGAATGAGTATTAAAAATAAAATCTAGCAAGCAGATCGCTTAATTCAAACGTATCGAGCGTGGTAAAGGAATTTGCATATCTTTAAAAAATTCAGGTTTTTGCATATACACCTGATACAAATAATTTTTTAGATCAAGCAATAACTTTTCAGGGGCAACCAATACATTCTGCCCTTCTGGGCTTAGATTCATCGAAATATTGGTGGCTTCCTGACGTAAAAATGGAATCACTTTTTCAATAAAATCTTTCAGTGAAATTTCTTCGACTTGATAATTGGCCCAATTGTCTTTAATTAACAGTTTTGCCAGACTTTTATTTTGCCACATTGCAAAAGCACGTTGCCCTGTAGGCGTGGCACAGAGCGCCCAGCCATCTTCATACAATGCAAAAACATGCCCCTGAGACACAATGGTTTCAATAAATTGCTTGTAAATATCTTGTGCATTATAAGTTTGCGTTGCTTGCTTAGATGCAGCTTTACGTTGATAAGGATTTCGCATAAGTCACGGATATTAGTATTATTATTAAATAAAAATTTTAGGCGAATTTATTGCAATACGCAAGTAATATAAGATAAATGAGGATGAAAGGATATGGTGGGCGCTGACGGGATCGAACCGCCGACATTCTGCTTGTAAGGCAGACGCTCTACCAACTGAGCTAAGCGCCCTGAAGATTAAAAAATAACATCGTTATTTTTTATGATGCAAGACAAGCAAAGAACGTCGTCTTGAACTTTGAAATACATTTTTCACATCAGGGAATGAAAAATGGCGCAGCGGACGGGGCTCGAACCCGCGACCCCCGGCGTGACAGGCCGGTATTCTAACCAACTGAACTACCGCTGCAACGGTAATTGCGTAAGCAATTAAGGTCTTTTTTGTATGTATGCCAAGCATAAATACTAAAATATGGTGGGCGCTGACGGGATCGAACCGCCGACATTCTGCTTGTAAGGCAGACGCTCTACCAACTGAGCTAAGCGCCCTGATAAGATCAAAACAATATTTTGTTCTGATTTTGCAAAACTGTCAAACTTTGCATCATTTCAGTTTAAGTCTATCAGGCAACCTAAACTTTTCTTTTGAATGGCGCAGCGGACGGGGCTCGAACCCGCGACCCCCGGCGTGACAGGCCGGTATTCTAACCAACTGAACTACCGCTGCATCGCAAAAGAATCTGGTGGGCGCTGACGGGATCGAACCGCCGACATTCTGCTTGTAAGGCAGACGCTCTACCAACTGAGCTAAGCGCCCTCAAAAGCAATTTTATGTAAATGGCGCAGCGGACGGGGCTCGAACCCGCGACCCCCGGCGTGACAGGCCGGTATTCTAACCAACTGAACTACCGCTGCACTTACACAAAGTCACTATTGTGGTACAAACAATGGTTAAAGAATCTTAAGTGGCGCAGCGGACGGGGCTCGAACCCGCGACCCCCGGCGTGACAGGCCGGTATTCTAACCAACTGAACTACCGCTGCACGTAAGAATCTATAACGTAAAGGCTTGGTGGGCGCTGACGGGATCGAACCGCCGACATTCTGCTTGTAAGGCAGACGCTCTACCAACTGAGCTAAGCGCCCTTAACGTCTTTATCGTTTGTGAGGTGCATTATAGAGAATCTTTACCGCCTGTCAAACGCTTTTCGGCTTGTTTTCAGTTTTTTGTGACTGAGTGATTAAAAAATAGGTGATCCGCTATAAAAACAAACAAATTCTGCAAGTTATTTTAGTTTTCAAGCAAAATTAATGTGCTTTTCAACTTGTTAGCGTTGCACTCTACCTGCTCAATGTATTGGTTTTTTATGTTGCGATGAATACAACTTTATTCAATTGACTCGCACCATCAACCAAGCAACCCTAAGCTATTTAAATCTAGCTTGTGTTCAGAAATATAAACCAAGGCTTTTTCTGGAATCAGTTCAAACAATTCTAAAATATCGTGGTTACGCATCCGAATACAGCCATGCGATGCAGGAATGCCCATCGGTTCTGTGTCTGGTGTGCCATGTATATAGATATAGCGCTGAAAAGTATCGCAGCCAATGCCTTGATTAAAACCTTCTTGCAAACCACTGAGCCATAAAATGCGGCTTAAAATCCAGTCCCGTTCAGGAAATTGTTCAGCTAAATCTAAATTGTAAATTTCACCTGTCGGTTGACGCGCAATAAATACTGCATTTTCAGGTTCATTTTCACCAAATTTTAAAGCGACTTCATGCCAGCCACGTGGTGTTTTACCACTATTTTCAGTTTCACCAATGCCATTCACACCACTCGAGATGACGTAGAGTTTCTGATGCTTCGGCAAATATAAAGTTTGCTCGGCTAAATCAATCAAAATATCTGCTTGTGTGTATAAAAAAGACATTGCGCTACCCTATTCTTCTTCTTTCGTGGGCGGCTGTGGTTCAGGACGTAACCACAACCAAATACACACCACCAACATGGTGGTATTGGTAAAAATTTTGACCGCAACGGGCGCAGTTGTGAACAGCATTATCACGGCACTAATACTCATCATGATCGTTGCAAACCATTTGGCTTTACGCGGTACAGTACCATTGGCGCGCCAATCTCTGAGTGTACTGCCATATTTAGGATGATTCAGTAACCAGTTGTCCATTTGCGGCCAACCGCGTGACGATGCCCAAGCTGCTAAAATCAAGAAAACAGTAGTAGGCATACCCGGCAACAATGCACCAATAAAGCCAAGGATGACAAAGATCACCACTAAACTTCGCCATAACAAGCTTTGCATACCACTGTCCTAAACTACGAATTGCGGTAGTATAAAGCGTTTTTTAATTTTCCGTTGTAATTCTGCATTTTTCAGCATGGATTCATAATGATTGAGTTGTATCAACCCGAACTTCTGCCCGAAGTATGGCTGACCTACAAAACCCCACTCATCCGTCAGTTGGCTTTTAGTGTGGCAAGTCCGAATATTTTATGTGCTGTGCCTGAGCAATTGCCCATTCAACATGCTTTTGAATTCCATTCAGATACTTTTTGGCAGCAGCATTATCACGCTTATCAATCACGTTTAGCCTATTTAGATTCACATCCAGAAGCAGTGTACGACTTTTTAAATCAACTGAAAAGCACCCGTTTAGGCTTACGCTTTGAAATGTTGATGTGGTTTTGGCTGCGTGATCGTGACTATCATCCCTTCGAATTATTGGGGCACAGTATTCAAATTATTGATGGTGCTAAAACTGTGGGTGAACTGGATTTTTTACTGCACAACCATGACACGCAGCAGGTTGAACACTGGGAAGTCGCATTAAAATACTACTTAGCCGAAGCGGATTGCTCTTTGGCACACTGGTATGGTTTAAACCGCTCCGATACTTTAGCGCGTAAACTGAATCATTTTAGTCAAAAGCAATTTCAATTTAAACAAGCCTTGGATGTGCCGATTCAACGCCGTTTTGCTGTACTCAAAGGACAATTGTATTTCGCCATACATCACTTGGCACAATCATCTACAACACTTACGCCACACTGGGTTAATCGCGCTCGTCGTTTAGGTCTTTGGGGGAGTGATATTCCTGCCCAAGCAGAACGGTTTTATCGCCTACAACGTCATGAATGGATTTGTCAAAATGCTCAAGCCAGTAGCCTACCGAATCAATGGTGGGGCGATGGTTTGTATTATCAAGAGGCACATTCACAATTTTATATGTATCGCGCTGCACCGCTGATTAGCTATCCCCCTTTAACACGCTGAATAACTGTTTCAACATTTTATTACGTAAGCACCATAAAAGTTGCCTATTTATTATTCTGTTTATTTCCTAAGCTAAAAAACACATCAAAATAATCTATCTAGAGCATATTGGAGATGATCATGAAAAAAATTCTAGCGACTTCACTACTATTAGCCTTTGTTTTAACGGGTTGTAATACAATTAAAGGCGTGGGCGAAGACGTGTCTTCTGCAGGTCATGCGGTGAGTAATACTGCTGAAAAAACCCAACAAGAAATTCGAAAATAATTCTGAGTATTTCAGGAATATCTTCACAAAAACTACAAAAAACCTTGTTCTCGGACAAGGTTTTTTCACGCTAAAATTTCACTTTTGTTGCATTATTCCCCTATTATTAGCACTTACTCTTGATAAACGTCTGAAACTCTCATGACCTCTTCTGCTACTCTGGATTTAAGCCTTCAGCTTTTACGCCAACCGTCTGTCACTCCTGTCGATCACAACTGTCAAAACCTCATGGCAGAACGCTTAGAAAAAATTGGATTTAAGATTGAATCTATGCGTTTTGACGATGTAGATAACCTCTGGGCGCGAAAAGGTACAGAAGCACCTGTCTTTTGCTTTGCAGGTCATACAGATGTTGTACCGACAGGCAATTTAGACGCATGGAATACCGATCCATTTGTACCTGAAATTCGTGATGGCAAACTTTATGGTCGTGGCAGTGCCGACATGAAAACAGCATTGGCAGCCATGGTCGTTGCCTCTGAACGCTTTGTCGCCAAACATCCTGACCACAAAGGCTCAATTGCCTTTTTAATCACCTCAGATGAAGAAGGCCCATCCATTAACGGCACCGTAAAAGTTGTAGAAACGTTGGAAGCACGTCATGAAAAAATGACTTGGTGTTTGGTGGGTGAACCTTCAAGTACCCATAAATTAGGCGATATTATTAAAAATGGGCGTCGCGGTTCGCTCAATGGTGTCTTAACGGTAAAGGGTAAACAAGGTCATGTGGCTTATCCACACTTGGCAATTAACCCGATTCATACCGCGTCTAAAGCGATTTCGGAACTGTGTGAAACGGTGTGGGATCATGGCAATGAATACTTCCCTGCCACCTCATTTCAAATTTCAAATATTCAAGCAGGAACAGGTGCGACCAATGTTGTCCCAGGTAACATGACGGTGACCTTTAACTTCCGTTATTCGACTGAAGTGACTGCAGATGAGCTAAAAGCACGTGTCTTGGAAATTTTAGATCGCCATCAAGTGGATTATGAAATCGAGTGGACGCTTTCAGGTTTGCCATTTTTAACCCCTGTGGGCGAATTGGTTAATGCTGCACGTCAAGCCATTCGCAATGTCACAGGTGTTGAAACAGAATTATCGACCAGTGGCGGTACATCTGATGGTCGCTTTATTGCGCCGACAGGTGCACAAGTGTTGGAGTTAGGCGTACTCAATGCCACCATTCACCAAGTTAACGAGCACGTTGATGTGGCTGATTTAGAACCCTTAGCGGAAATTTATGAGCAGATTTTAGAAGTGTTACTCACTTAAATCGAATAAGAGTTAGTTACAAAAAACAAAAAAGGAACTCTATTGAAGTTCCTTTTCTGTTTTACAACATAGAAAATTGCGGTTAAGCCGTTAATTTTTCTTGAATGTATTGCAAATTTGGTACATGAAAGACCTGCTCACCCATACGGACATATTGGAATACCGCAGGATCAGTCGTGTTTTGTTGGTCATCATCTACCACTTCAGAAATACGCAAGCGCAGTGTTTTAGGCATTTCATTGCACATCAAAGCAAAACGCTGCTCCATTTCATCGCCTTCAATAACCAGTGCCACGCCCATTTTTTTCTCTGGGTCATTGACTGCATAAACAGGCAATTGCGATTCGTGCCATTCTACAGTCTTTACTTGAGTGGCATTATCTAGTGCGGATAACACAATATTTTGAGGTATCAGCATCGGGTGTTTACCATGACATTCAACAATATAAGCATCAATAAAACCCGTAGAAACGGTGATTAAATGGTGCAACTCTTGTTGACTAATTTGCCCAAGTAAATTGGGACCATTCGTCTGACTCATCGTTTACCCCTGACTGACTGCTAATAATTGTTCAATATTGGCAAGTAATTCTGCCTCTTGGAACGGTTTACCCATGTAGTGTGTCACACCTAAGCTAAACGCGCGCTCACGGTGTTTTTCACCTGTACGGGACGTAATCATGATGATTGGCAGATTGTTATGCATATCGTGGTGGCGTACGAGGTTAGTTACCTCAAAACCATCCATACGTGGCATTTCAATATCCAGCAACATCAAGTCAGGTTTGACGTTTTCAAGCTGCTCCATGGCATCGATACCATCTTTGGCGGTCACGATGTCATAACCTTGACGCTCAAGCAGACGTGAAGTTACTTTACGTACGGTGACTGAGTCATCCACAATCATAATTAAGCGGCGTGTATCACGACGTTGGATATCACGTTGATCGCTGGCTTGTTTAGTTCGGTGCGTTGCAAGAATTTGACGGGCTATATTCTGACCATCCAAAATCAAACAAACTTGACCATCACCCAAAATGGTTGCGCCTGCAATTGCACCAATGCTTGAGAACTGTTGTCCAATTGGCTTCACAACAATTTGACCACGCGAACCAATCAACTGATCAACTAGTAAGGCAATACTTTGACCTGTACTGCCTTTAATTAACAGAACTGGTAGTGAATGACCCACATGGCTTAAACGCGGCAATGGCTGATTACCAACGAACTCAGATAAGTAACGTAACTTATAGTTCTGGTTATCAATTTGGAAGAAATCTTCATTGCTGTTGAAGTAAGATTCCAAGGTCGTTGGTGCTATACGTACAATACGGTCAATTTGCGCTAACGGTACAGCAAATTGTTGATCACCAACTTTTACCATTAAGGCATCAGATACCGCAACCGTGGTTGGTACGCGAATACTGAAGGTTGTACCTTGACCCAATGTTGAATCTACTGATACGTGACCACCAAGTGCCTTAATTTCACTTTGTACCACATCTAAGCCCACACCACGACCTGAAATTTGTGTAACCGATTTTGCTGTCGTAAAACCTGGGTGGAAAATGTATTGCAGAATTTCATTTTTATCTAAATTCTGATCAGCTTTGATTAAACCTAAGCTCAATGCTTTTTCTTTAATCTTGGCATCATCAATACCCTTACCATCATCCACAAAAGTCACCACAACATCTGTACCTTGGCGGGTGATGTTCAGTTCAATTTTACCAACCTCAGATTTATTAGCAGCAGCACGTTGCACAGGGTCTTCAATACCATGGTCTACCGCATTACGCAGCATGTGTTCAAAAGGTGTCACCAAACGTTCTAGAATAGTACGGTCTAATTCACCTTCAGTGTTATTAACCACCAATTCTGTCGGACGGTTCAAGGTCGATGAAGTCTGACGCACAATACGTTGTAAGCGTGGCAATAAACGCGAGAATGGTACAAGGCGTGTACGCATCAAGCTTTCTTGAATTTCGGCCTGAATACGTGATTGTTGTAATAACAAACCTTCGGCATCACGGATTTTGTCAGCCAATGTGCTCTTAAAGTCCACCAAGTCCGATGCAGATTCTGCCAGAGATTTAGACAACTGATTCAACGATGAATATTGGTCCATCTCTAATGGGTCAAAGTCTGCATAACGTGAGTTTTCAGAACCATGTTTGGCAATAATTTGCGATTCTAGCTCGCCTTCCATTCGACGTAACTGATCGGCAAGTCGTTTAATCGCCAATTCCATCTCATTCAACGTACCGCCCAGTTGCCCTAGCTCCATTTCAATACGTGAACGGTTAATCGAGTTCTCGCCTGACAAGTCAATCATCTTCTCGACTAAATCGGCAGAGATACGAATCATCTCATTGCTGTTATCTAGTTTTGTGGTTTCGCCCCACTCACCTGACATTGCAGGTGGTTCTGTACCATCACCCTGAACAAACTCATAACTACGGCTTGGTGATAACAAGTCGTTATGCGTTAACCGCTCAGGCAATTGTGCAGATACATCTACAAACTGCATCGCCGATAAGCTAGATTTTAAACTGTCATAATCAGTGTAATCTGCTTTGAAAATTGCATCACGCAACCATGCCAATGTGGTTTGCAGCAAGGCATCATAAACATTTGAGTTAAATTGATGCACTGCAAACTGTTCAAAGGCACTTTCAAGTTGATAGGCAATTTGCGCAACAGATTCAATTTCAGCCATACGTGCACCGCCTTTTAAGCTGTGCGCCGCACGTTGTAATTGAAGCAAGACACTACGGTCACTACGCTGCTCAAACCATTGTTTCAAGCGCTGATCTGCAGCATCCAAAATTTCTTCCGCTTCTTCTCGGAAAGTTTCAACCACAATTGAATGTAATTGCTCATCTTCAGATTCAGCATTTGCTTCATGACTTGCAGTTTGTGTTACCGGTTCAAATGACGCAGTAACAGCATCTTCCAGACTTGCCTCATCAGCAATAGCGATATCATCTTCAGCTAAATCTGCAGTCGTGTCTTGCAAGGCTTTTGCTGCCAACTCAGGCTGTGCATCAACCTCTTCTGCTTCGATCACCTGTTCAGGCTGCGCTGTAGTTACAGCACTTGTGACTGACACATCTGCATCGCCTTGTGCCAAGCTGACAATGTTGCCTAAAATAGCAATTGACTGTGTCGCAGCATAGTCCACACGCTCATCGCGAATGGTCTGAATACGGTCTGCAATATCATCTTGCACCAAACGAATAATTTGAATTAACGCAGGTGAAACAACAATTTGGTTGTTAATGATACGCTCGTAAATCGACTCGAGGTTGTGTGCAATTAAACCAATATGCGTCGCAGAAATCATATTTGCGCCACCTTTCAAAGTGTGCAAATAACGCATTAAGTTATTTAATGCCGAAGTGTCACTGGCGTCTTTTGACCACGTGTTGACGTCTTCATCCATACCCACCAAAAGCTCTTCTGCTTCTTCCAAGAAGATATCCAGCAAGTCAGGATCGAAGTCTTTGTTGGCATCATCGGCATGTATGTTTTGTTGATCTGATGCAATACGTTGTGACAATTGTGCCAAACTCACAGTGCCCGAACTTTCGCCAGTAACTACAACTGGTGCCGCTTCAGGTTCTGCAACAACCGCTGTTTCTACAGCATTGTCGCTCTCTAATGTTTCAACATCTTCAAGTGCAATTGCCTCAATGTCTTGCTGCACGAATGCAGTTAAGTCATTTAAGGTTTTCTGAATATCTTCAGTAACCGTAACACGCTGTCCCGCAGCCAAAGTATCGAATAAATGAATAAACTCTTGGTGCGCCTGTGCAAACAACTCATAACCATATTCAGAGTTAAGCAAGATTGGCTTGGCTAAAACACTGTCGTAAGCGGCTTTAAGTTCTTCAGTAAATTGATGGATACCCACAGACGCACGGTTATCGGTATGCTCTACCAATAATTGTGCTTGTGCGCTGAGTTCTTCTAAATAGCTTGGGAATTGCGCTTGCGCCAATTTATCAAACTCAAATTCGGCATCAAGTAAACGATCAATATTCAGTTCGATTAGCTTCGATACTAAACCTTGAGGATTAGAGTCTTCCGTATCGCTGGTGCTAAAGCCGTAGCTATCCCAAGCTTTATTAAAAGTTGCATAGATAACATCTAAACTATCACAGTGACCTTGACGAAGTACATGCAGATAATCCCGGACAAATTCTGCATATTGCACCAACAGCGCAGTTTCTTTTGATGTAGATTCAATTTCATCTTGTACAAACACTTTAAACAAGTTTTCAACTTTAGAACTGGCTTGAAAAACTTGATCAATTTGCGCCATAGACGAACTGCCGCGCAGTGTATGTAATGCACGGATTAAGCCATTATAGTCCTGTGAGTGAATCTGATCTTGTGCCAAGAACTGATCAATGGTCGCTAAATGCTCTTCAGCTTCTTCTACAAAAATAGCCAGAGTTTCAGCCAATAGACTCGCATCAGCAGCCTCTTCTTGTGCAACTTCTGTCTGCGGCATTTCTTCAGCAGTCATTACATCTTCTGATGATTCAACTGCTGCGACAGCTGCTGTTTCAACTGCAGCATCCGTCAATTCTAGTCCTGTCGGCATATCAGTGGCAGTCAGTTGATCTGCTAAAACCAGCAACTCTTCCAATGCAGGTTCAGGACTTTGGTTTTGCTGTAATTGTTGTCCTAAAAGCACCAATGGGCGTAAATCAAGATCAATTAAACCGACTTGCTTAAAAATTGGATAAAGCTTGTATTGATAAATATTTAAAACAGTTTTTGCGTATTTTTGAATATCAGTATTGAGTGTTACCGCACCCGAAAGCACACGGTTTAAAGTATCTTCAACCGTCCATGCCAATTCGCCCGCAGACTTCGCACCCACCATGCGACCCGAGCCTTTTAAAGTGTGAAAGTGACGACGAATAGTCACTAAAGTTTCTTGATCTGTTGGGTTAGCAAACCAAGTAGTAAATAATGGATTTAATTCTTCGAAGATTTCTTCAATTTCTTCGACAAAAATTTCAAGAATTTCCGCATCTTGCTCAAGATAACTATCTTCAGGAAGCGTCATTGTTTCGACTAAATTTTTTAATATTTCTTTCATAGCTAAGGCTTCTTACGTTTTCAGCACCAAAAGGCACTTCAACTTAATTGTAACCATCCTGAATGCCCCTAACCCAAAAGTTAAGTTCATCTTTGCGATGCTTTATCTCTGAATGATGGTGTACCCATAACTGTGTATAGGTACACCTTTCCCCAAGCTGGAATCCCGCTTATTCAGGTAGTTTAAAGTCAGTTACAGATTCACGTAATGATTCTGCCATGTTGGCCAACTCAGATACCGAACGTGCAGTATCGAAAGTTGCACTGGTCGTTTGCGAGGTAATTTCCTGTACAACATTCATCGTGGTTGCAATGTGACCTGCAGATGCAGACTGAAGTTTTGCAGCATCCGAAATGTTAGAAATCAATTTCGCAAGGTTGGTCGATACCGTTTGAATTTCATCCAGTGCAACACCCGCATCTTTAGATAAGTTCGCACCACGTACAACTTCCGATGTGGTTTGTTCCATCGAAATTACGGCTTCGTTGGTATCGGTCTGAATGGTTTTAACCAGTGTTTCAATCTGCTTGGTTGCAGATGCTGAACGTTCCGCTAGACGCTGTACCTCGTCGGCTACGACTGCGAAACCACGACCTGCTTCACCCGCCATAGACGCCTGAATTGCTGCGTTTAATGCCAAGATGTTAGTTTGGTCGGCAATATCGTTAATCAAGGCAACGATGTTACCAATCTCTTGTGAAGATTCACCCAAACGCTTAATACGTTTAGAGGTTTCTTGAATCTGCTCACGAATGATATCCATACCTTCAATTGAACGGTTTACAACGTCTGCACCATTCGATGCAATATGTACTGAACGTTCTGCTACCGCTGCTGATTCTTCAGCGTTGGCAGATACTTGGTCAATCGACATTGCCATTTCGTTAATTGCGGCAGATGCACCTGCAATTTCTTGCGCCTGATGCTCAGATGCTTCAGCAAGCTGGTTGGTAATGTTCTGTGTGGTTGCCGTATATTGTGCAACTTCGTGCGATGTTTCGTGAATACGCGATACAAGGTCACGTAATTGGTCAATTGCGAAGTTAATCGAGTCGGCAATGGCACCCGTGAAGTCTTCCGATACTGTTGCGTATGAACGTAAGTCACCATCCGCAAGGTCGGCAATCTCATCAAGTAAACGTAAAATCGCGTTCTGGTTACGGTCATATTCATCTTGTAGACGAACCACGCGAGTTTTATCGGCTTCACCACGTAAGTTCAAGAGTTTGAATACACAGAATAAGAACGCAAGTAATGCTGCAATTAAGCCAATTGCAGGAATTGCAATAGACCAACCTGAACCGCTAGACAATTTATTTAAATTGGTTAAAAGCTTATCTGACTGATCAAAAATAGAAGATGATGCCTGACGTACTTTTACAATTTGTGTTGAGTTATTTAAAACTGTTGCAGCAGCAGATTTCAATACATCTTCATATTCTGCTTGAATGCCTTCTAATGAACTACGTAAATCTTCTTGAGTAATACGTTGTACACCTAGTTCTGCACTACCATTTAACTGCGCTGCCAAATAAGCACCAAAAGTTTCGGTATCGGCACTAAAGTCATCTGCAGATTCACGTGAACTATCTGTACCTGTTAATACAGAACTGATTGAACGTAAAATACGTTCTGCAATGAATACTTGGTTCTTTGCAATAACCACCTGGCTACTTGGCATGTCTTGACGTGCCATTTGGTCAACCATCAAGTTATATTCAGCCTGAATACCCGGAATGGTTTCAGCAATTGCAATGTTGGTGTCATAGAGTTGGTTAATGATTTTTTGTTGTGAAGCAATCAAATCAATATTTTCAGAAACCGATTTCCACTGTGTTTCTACTTCACGCAAGGTATCCGTATTTGGGTGAATATCTTTCACTGTTTCTAAGTTTGCAGCAAAGGCTTTTTGTGAATCTGTTAAGTTTTTAATAGATTCAGGCGTACCTGATGCAGTCGCTTCAGTTGCTTGACGTGAAATGGTTTGTGACAACAGACGTAAATCACCCAAACTACGGGTAAAATCGTTATTACGCGGCACGCTATAAAAAAGGTATAACAACAGGAAAAGCGATAAGATGATACAAAAAGCTGCGCCTAAAATAAGTGGCTTAGATTTTTCTGTTTCGCCAAATACACTCGCAAACTCTTCTGTTCGCGCCTGTAATTTTGCAAAAAAACCTGGACCACTTGCTTTACGGACAGTTTCTTCGCCTGAATTTTTCTTTTTAAGTTTAAAGCCCATGCAGCTTCTCCCCGATTGACGCCTTCATTTTTTAGGTGCGCGACAGTTAATTTATAAATTTTATAGATGCGTTCATGTATTTTGGGTTTTGCAATAAACGACTAAATAAGAAAACATGCCATTGTTGGTTATGTTGGTGAAAATACCCCTGACAATATTCTTGTAAATTACTATCTAAATCATTGTGTTTAGAAAAGAAACTTTTCTTATTAAAGTGCTGTATACCCAAAACTTGATCTACAACTAAACCGACATAATGGTCATTATGACTAATACACATTACTTTTTGAGTAGGTGAATATTGGCTGCTTTGCCCAGAAACATAATGTGCCAAATCTGAAACTGAAAGTAATCTTCCGCGAATATTCGCTAAACCTACTACCCAAGGTTGGGTATTTGGCACTGGCGTATATTTCGGTGGATAAATAACCTCAGAAACTTCTCCTAATGGAGCAACGAAATATTGCCCCATCATCTCAAAAGCAATGCCTGACCAGCGGTTTACCTCATTTTCGGTACTAACGTAGTTTTTGTTTCCACGTTTAGATAACCGAAGCAATTCAATAAAACCATTTGCAGCCATAGCTTATCCTGCATTAAGGTGTTGATTAATCACATCAATTAATTGTTTTTCGTCAACAGGCTTAGTTAAGTAATCGCTTGCACCTTGGCGTTTTCCCCAAACACGATCAGTTGCCTGATCTTTGGTACTCACAATTACAATTGGAATGTGTTTGGTGGTGTCACCACGCGAAATTTGACGTGTTGCCTGAAAGCCATTCACGCCTGGCATAACCACATCCATTAATACTAAATCTGGTAATTCAGCTTGCGCCATGGTCACGCCATCTGCACCATTCGCTGCTTCAATGACTTCAAAACCATGCTTGGTCAAGATTTCTCTAAAGCGGAATGTTTCTGTAGGTGAATCATCTACAATAAGAATACGAGCCATTATTTTCCCCAATAAATCTAACTAACTAATAATTATGCTGTCACGTGGTTACGAATGGCGTTTAATAATTCATCTTTACTAAATGGTTTAGTCAGATACTCATCAGAACCTACTACACGTCCTTTGGCTTGGTCAAATAAACCATCTTTACTTGATAGCATAATGACAGGAATGTTTTGGTAGTTTTGCGAGTTTTTAATTAAGGCACACGTTTGGTAACCATCTAGGCGTGGCATCATAATATCTACGAATACGATATCTGGATTTGATTCGGCAATTTTGGATAAAGCTTCAAATCCATCAACTGCGGTAACCACTTCACAACCTTCACGCTGTAGAAGTGTTTCAGCTGTACGGCGAATGGTTTTTGAATCATCAATCACCATGACTTTTAGATTTTGGAATTTATCGTCCATTCAATGACCCTTCCCATTTTTGTTTGTACAAGCAACTGAGTAGAAAAATTTTACACATTGATCGTATTTTTAACATATCTTTACTTGTAGTTTCAATGAACATATTTAGTGTAAAGCTACACTTTTACACCATTATCACCAAACCGCTCACACTTTCGTGTGACCATTGATATTTTTTTATCGGTTGTATTTTTTTAATTCCTAATTTTGATCTAATATAACACTATTATTACGTGTAATTTAAGTAATTTAGTCAACTTTATTGTGGGGGACAACGTGAGCACTTTTTTTGCAAAATCACTCGCTGTAAAATTAAAACAAAATAAGCAGTCACTCAAATTGGGCATGCTTGCGTTACTGCTATTGCCCTCTGCCCCACTCATGGCTGACAGCCAGAACAAAGCGGTGTGGTATCGCTATTATGATCAACATGGCGTTGCAAATATTAGTAGTAATGTGACACCTAATCATATTCGTCATGGTTATGAAGCATTAGACCGTAACATGCAAGTAATTCAGCGCGCACGTCCATACAACACCGAAACGGATATTAAAAAAGCCCCACAACGTGCTGCTCAAGCGTATCAAATGGAATCTGATCAGCGTTTGAAAAACGCCTATACCAATAGTCAAACTGCAATCACCAAACGTAATAACGCTTTAGCGCATATTAAAAAGCAAATTATTTTCCAACAAGAACAACTCAAACAGTTGCAAAACGACCGTATTACTTTTAAACGTCAAGAAATGGAATATTTACGCAAAGTCAAACCTGTGCCTGCACAACTAAAAACCAATTTGGACAATAACTTAAAAAACATCGAGCTTAAAAAAGATATGATTCAATCTTTACAAACAAGCTATCGAAATACACAAGCAGAATACGACAGAATTATTACTCGCTTAAAAGCACTTGAATAGTTGATTTGAATTACCTTGTCATTTTGGCAATCAATAAGGACAAATATGCATGCACATTGCACAGCGTATCGCAGTTAGGTTTAATCGGCAGCATTTACCCATTTTTCGTATCGGTGCAATCAGTTTATGTATTTTGCTGAGTGCCTGCCAAAAAACAGAAACTGAAAATAAAACAACAGTATCAGAAAAAATTGAACTCATTCAGCAAGATTTAGTGACACCACAACAAGGCAGCGCAATCAGTAAAACTGCCTTTACAGGCACAGTGCGTGCTGTGAATCAAAGCAGTATTCAAGCACAGGTGACTGCCATAGCAACCTCAGTCTATGTCAAAGTGGGAGATAGCGTACAACGTGGTCAAACCTTGCTACGCTTAAATAATCAGGATAATGCTGCGCGTTTAGCACAAGCTCGCGCCAATTTAGCTGCAACGCAAGCGCAAGCCAACCAAGCCCGCAACATGATGCAACGAAAAAAACGTTTGCTCGATCAGGGTTTTATTTCACAAGTGGAATATGAGCAAAGTCAGTTAGATTATCGTGCGCAAATGGAAAATGTACGCGCCCAACAAGCCAATGTCGATATTGCACTAAAAGCCGATCAAGATGGCACGATTACCAGTCCAATTCATGGTGTCATTACCCAACGTCAAGTTGAGCCTGGGCAAACTGTGGCTGCAGGACAAACCTTATTTGAAGTCGTCGATCCGAACCAATTAGAAATTCAAGCGAAATTACCAAGCGACTTACAAGCCGCACTCAAAATTGGTCAAAAAATTGAATATCAACTCCAAGGACAAGCAAACACATTTAATGCACAAATTAGCCGTGTTTCTCCTGTTGCGGATTTAGCCAGTCGTCAAATTGAATTTTTTGCGACCCCGCTTGAGCGTCTTCCCTCTTTAAGTATTGGGGCATTTGTGGATGGTTATATTTTAGCGAACACGACAATTTCAGGGCAAATCATCCCACTCAATACCATTCACGATATCCAAAACAAACCTTATGTTTGGGTGATTCGAGATCAAAAAATTGCCCGCGTGGATATCACAGTTTTAGAACAGCGCTATAGTGACAATACTGCTGTGATTCAAGGCTTACAGAGCAGTGATCTAGTCAGTCGAGTGGTGTTCAACCCCGATCAAATTCAGCAGCAGGTGATCATTCAAAATAACCCTCAATAAATTGAATTTCATCTCAATGCAGTAGTGCAGATGTCCAATAAATAAAAAATCAGGATCGTTGTTATGTGGTTTACCCGAGTTAGCGTCAAGTATCCCGTTTTTACCATCATGATGATGTTTTGTCTAATGGTGCTTGGCTTGGCTTCATGGCAACGTATGGGTGTGGAAGAATTTCCTGACGTCGATTTTCCGTTTGTAGTGGTTTATACCAGTTATCCGGGTGCATCACCTGAAACAGTTGAATCTGAAATCACCAAGAAAATGGAAGATCAGATCAACACCATTTCTGGACTCAAACAACTGGTTTCACAATCCAGTGAAGGGCTATCTACTATTATTGCCGAGTTTAATTTAGATGTTCCTTCGGCAGTGGCGGCACAAGATGTACGCGATAAAATTTCGTCTGTCAGTGCAGGGTTTCGAGATGAAATTCAAGACCCAGTGGTGGAGCGCTACGATCCAACTGCCAATGCAGTGATGTCGATAGTTTTTGAATCCTCACAAATGTCCTTACGCGATTTAAGTTCCTATTTAGATCAACAAGTTGTACCGCAACTACGCACTGTGTCTGGTGTCGGAACTGTTAATTTATTGGGTGATGCACAGCGACAAATTCGGATTGAGGTAGATCCACAAAAGTTAATGAGTTTTGGCTTAGGTGTAGATCAGGTCATCAACACGCTCAAAGCTGAAAATATTGAAGTACCTGGCGGCACACTCAAACAAGCCAATAGTGAATTGGTGGTCGAAATCCAATCCAAAGTCATTCATCCTCTGGCTTTTGGCGATTTAATTATTGCCAATAAAAATGGTGCGCCCATCTTTTTAAAACAAGTTGCCACAATTCAAGACAGTCAGGCAGAGCTGGAAACCAGTGCATTTTTAAATGGGCAAACTGCGGTTGCTGTCGATATCTTGCGTAGTTCAGACTCTAATGTCATTGAAGTGGTAGATAACACTTATAAAACCTTAGAACGTATTCAAACCCAACTGCCTGCTGGCATGACTGCAAAAGTCGTGGTGGATTCTTCTAAAGGGATTCGTGGCAGTATCCGTGATGTAGCACGTACCATTATTGAAGGTGCGATTCTGGCAGTCCTGATTGTACTGTTGTTTCTTGGTTCATTCCGTTCTACCGCTATTACAGGATTGACCCTGCCAATCGCCCTACTCGGCACACTCACCTTTATTTGGGCATTTGGCTTTACCATCAACATGATGACCTTACTGGCGCTCTCGCTCAGTATTGGCTTATTGATTGATGATGCAATTGTGGTACGTGAAAATATCGTGCGTCATGCAGATATGGGTAAAGACCATGTCACGGCTGCTTTGGATGGTACTAAAGAAATTGGCTTAGCAGTTTTAGCAACCACCTTAACCATTGTGGCGGTATTTTTACCTGTGGCATTTATGGGCGGCATTATCGGACGCTTTTTTTATCAATTTGGTGTCACCGTCAGTACTGCCGTGCTGATTTCCATGTTTGTCAGTTTTACGCTGGATCCAATGCTTTCTGCACACTGGGCAGAAAAACCAAATCCCAATAAAAAACCTGGACGGGTAAAACGCTTCTTAAACTGGATTTCTAACAAACTCGACAATTTAAGCCATCATTATGAAAAACTTTTAAAATTAGCACTACGATTTCGCGTTATCACCTTATTGATTGCAGTGGGCTCATTATTTGCAGCACTCGGATTATCCAAACTGATTGGTACGGAGTTTGTACCTGTACCCGACAAAGGTGAGATTCGGATTAAATTTGAAACACCTGTGGATGCCTCACTTGAATATTCACAAGCAAAATTAAAACAAGTAGATCAAATCATCCGTCAACACCCTGAAGTTCGCGCGACTTACGGAGCCATTAACAGCGTGACAGATCGGGGGAAAAACCATGCTAGTTTACGTGTTACCGTTAGCCCGCGTAATGAACGCCAACAAAGCCTGACTGATCTCAACAATGAATTCCGTCAGCGTTTGCAAAGTGTTGCAGGCATTAGTATTACCTCGGTGGCTTCTGCAGACGAAACAGTGTCGGGTGGTCAAAAGCCCGTGATGATTTCCATTAAAGGCCCAGATTTAGCCGAACTACAAAAAATTTCTGACCGCTTTATGTCCGAAATTGCACAGGTAGAGGGGATTGTCGATTTAGAAAGTTCACTGAAAGCGCCTAAACCTACGCTTGGTGTGCATATAAATCGTGTCTTAGCCAGTGATTTAGGATTATCAGTCAATCAAATTGCCAATATTATCCGACCACTCATCGCTGGGGATAATGTTACGACATGGCAAGATGAACGTGGTGAAACCTACGATGTCAATGTTCGACTTACAGAAAACCATCGTAGCTTGCCGAGCGATGTGCAAAATATGTATTTAACTTCAAAAAAAACTGATGCCAATGGACAAAATATTTTAGTGCCTTTGGCAAGTGTGGCGAAGTTTGAGGAAAGTTTAGGTGCAGCACAAATTAACCGTCGTGATTTAGCCCGTGAAGTTTTGGTCGAAGCCAATACTGCTGGACGTCCTGCAGGTGACATTGGTGCCGACATTCAAAAAATTCAGGATAACTTTAAATTACCCGCAGGTTATAGCTTCGATACACAAGGCGCCAATGCTGACATGGCTGAATCTGCAGGTTATGCACTGACTGCAATTACCCTGTCTATTGTGTTTATTTATATTGTTTTAGGTTCGCAATTCAACAGTTTCATTCACCCCGCAGCAATTATGGCTTCCCTACCTTTATCGTTGATTGGAGTATTCTTGGCACTGTTTATTTTTAACTCGACCATGAACTTGTTTTCCATTATCGGTATTATTATGCTGATGGGGTTGGTCACCAAAAATGCGATTTTACTAATTGATTTTATTAAAAAATCCATGGATCAGGGCGATTCACGTTATGATTCAATTATAGCTGCAGGGAAAACCCGTTTACGCCCTATTTTAATGACCACCAGTGCAATGGTGATGGGGATGGTGCCACTCGCACTTGGCTTGGGGGAAGGCGGCGAACAAAGTGCGCCTATGGCACACGCAGTCATTGGCGGTGTAATTACATCCACCCTACTAACATTGGTGGTCGTACCTGTCATTTTCACTTACTTAGATGATTTTAAGAATTTTATGTTACGCCAAACGCGTAAACTGATTTCTTAAAATCTCACGTAAAATCACACAATCGCTCGGGCTAAATTTTAACGCAAGTTTAGCCCGATTTTTATTGTATAATCTGGCTTTGAAAAAACTCCATTTAACGCTTCACTTTTTAGGACAGTTTCCATGCGCGCGAGTCGCTTTTTATTTGCTACGTTAAGAGAAACCCCAAACGATGCCGAGGTGATTTCTCACCAGCTGATGTTACGTGCGGGTATGATTCGTAAATTGGCTTCAGGTTTATATACTTGGCTGCCAATGGGTGTGCGTGTGCTAAATAAAGTTGAAGCCATTGTTCGTGAAGAAATGAACCGCGCAGGTGCTTTAGAAACCTTTATGCCTGTCACTCAGCCTGCTTCACTTTGGGAAGAATCAGGTCGTTATGTGCAATACGGTCCTGAATTACTACGCTTTAAAGATCGCCACGACAATCCTTTTGTACTTGGCCCAACACATGAAGAAGTCATTACCGATTTGGCGCGTAATGAATTAAAAAGCTATAAGCAATTGCCAATCAACTTCTATCAAATTCAAACTAAATTCCGTGACGAAATTCGCCCACGTTTTGGGGTAATGCGTTCACGCGAATTTATTATGAAAGATGCTTATTCTTTCCATACCGATCAAGCTTCTTTACAAGAAACCTACGATGTAATGTACGACACCTACTGCCGTATTTTCTCGCGCCTAGGTTTAGACTTCCGCCCAGTACAAGCTGATACAGGTTCTATTGGTGGTTCTGGTTCACATGAATTCCACGTTCTGGCTTCAAGCGGTGAAGATGATATCGCCTTCTCTACCGAATCTGATTATGCAGCCAATATTGAAATGGCTGAAGCTATTTTGGTGGGTGAACGTGCTGCTGCAACGCAAGAACTCAAC
This sequence comes from Acinetobacter sp. Swhac1, assembly GCF_013390985.1. Classification (NCBI taxonomy): domain Bacteria; kingdom Pseudomonadati; phylum Pseudomonadota; class Gammaproteobacteria; order Moraxellales; family Moraxellaceae; genus Acinetobacter; species Acinetobacter sp. Swhac1. The sequence goes on from NZ_JACASN010000001.1 coordinate 56,931, forward strand.
ATTGTAGATACACCAAATCAAAAAACCATTGCGGAAGTTTCTGCATTTTTAGGTACAAATAGCAACCAATCAGTCAAAGCGCTCTTGGTTCAAGGTATTGCAGATGAAACAGGTAAAGTGCCTGTGATTGCATTATTCCTGCGCGGTGACCATGAACTCAACGAAATTAAAGCAGAAAAGCATCCACAGATTGCTGCACCACTTACTTTTGCAACCGATGCACAAATTGCAGCTTTAGGTTTAACTGCTGGTTTTGTTGGTCCACAAGGTTTGGTTGAAAAAGGCATAACAGTGATTGTAGACCGTGCTGCATCGATATTGTCTGACTTCGTTGCAGGTGCAAACCAAGTTGATCAACACGCAACAGGTGTGAACTGGGAACGCGATGCACAATATACTGAAGTTTACGATTTACGTAACGTCGTTGAGGGCGATCCATCTCCAGATGGCAAAGGAACTCTACAAATTAAACGCGGTATTGAAGTCGGTCATATCTTCCAGCTTGGTACTAAATACTCAGAAGCGTTGGGCTGCAAAGTATTAGGTGAAGATGGCAAACCGTTTACTGTTACCATGGGATGCTATGGGATTGGAGTAACACGTGTCGTTGCCTCTGCCATTGAACAAAATTTTGATGATAAAGGGATTATTTGGCCTGCAGCCATCGCACCATTTGAAATTGCGATTGTGCCAATGAATGCACATAAATCACCACGTACATTAGAAGCAGCAGAAGCACTTTATGCTGAACTTCAAGATGCGGGTTATGATGTATTACTGGATGACCGTAATGAACGTCCTGGTGTGAAATTCTCTGACCTTGAGCTTACAGGTATTCCGCACCGTATTGTGATTGGTGAGAAAGGTTTAGATGCAGGTACTTTTGAATATAAAGGTCGTCGTGATGCTGAATCTAGCAACCTGACGAAAGAAGAATTACTCATCCAAATTGCCAAATAAGATTAAACACTAAGTAAAAATCCCGCACAAGTTTCGGGATTTTTTTCGTTTGGGATTAACAGAATTTCATACCACCATAGCAGTTAGGGGTAACGTTTTGGTTATTTAAAAGCTTATCCTTTAATGTAATCGTAGCTGGATTTCCTGTTGCATAATTCGTAAATTGACCTACATTAATATTCAATTTTTTTTCAACTGCTACGCCAGCCAAAGAACCTAAAGCCTCAAAAGCACCAACATCAATTGGTTCGGATTTATTGAGCAAATAGTCACTAATCGCTGTAGCTACTTGTGGTAATACCGCAGAAATATCAACCTTATCTGTTGTTGCTAAATATCCCAGTTGTATAGGTTCTTTAAAAGACATCCACCACCCTTGTTGAGCAACATCACCCTGATCGGCTCCTTGCCAATGCACAGGTTTACTTTGCAGAGATAAATACCCTCCTGTGCCATTGAGTGGAATATTGTGAATCATATTCAAAGCTTGAACAAAAGTAATATCCATATTAAGTTCATCCAAACTCGAGCCTGCTGCCATTTTAAAGAATGAGTGTGTCCCAAGAGAACCAAATAATAAAGCAGGGAATTCTACATAAAGCTGGTCTTGAGAGAAATCAGGAGTTCCTTGAACACTACCCGGTAAACTCTTACCCGGCTCTGCAACAGCTAAAGGAATAGAAGGAATAGATGAGCGAATACCACTCACTTTGGCAGCAGTCATACGTTGACCTGTAACCACCGTTTCTGGCATAGTAAAATCTACTTTCATAGAAGGAACTGTAATCCCGGTATGCCCTTCTGTTCTAACACCATTTGTAAATGGCTTACTATCAAACTGTCTTGTTTGCCCCAAAGCTTTTAAACGACCAGAAATAATTTCATCATCGGTCATACCAAATATCGCTTGCTCAGTAAATGAATGACCTTGAGTTTGTGCCATTTTCATATAACCACTAAAACTTTTAATCCCGTCATTGGGGTTTTGTACGTTATCTGTACCCAAAGTCAGTAGACCTAAAATTTCTTCAGCACCTAAGCGAAAACCAACCACTTCACGTGTTGACGCACTATTTCCACTAATTGCAAACTCAATAAATGGATTGGTAATTTGCGCACTGGTACCCGCACGTTCACCATTAAACTTTGGACTACCTGTTGAATCATAAGATTCATTCAAACCACTTAATGCAATATTTGAAATATCAATATCACATCCCGCTTTACCACCAATCGCGTTATTTACACCACCACAACCAAGTTGTAGTGTTTTAATGTTGGCATTGAGCTCCATGAGTGCATCAACACTTAGTTTATAAAAGTTTAATCCTTGTGATTGATCTGTCGCAGTCATCAGGTTCAAAAGTGCCTGACCTTGTACATGAGATAACTGATCATCATTTAAAGCCTGCATCGCGTGAGCAGAATTGAATGAAAAAGCTGTACTTAAAATAGATGCAACTAAAATTGTTTTTTTCATTTTATTTCTATCCTTTAGCGTGGCGTAATGCCCAATGTACTGCGCATCGTTCCACCTGTAAGCGCGACAGATGCGATTTTCTGCATATTGCCATTGGTAGACATTGCAAAGTCTGTTTTAAAGGGTTGAGCAATATCATTTTTATAATTAAATTTAACTTGATTGTCTAAAGTGACCGTATCTGCACTGACGACGACTTTTCCTATAACACCTAAATGCCCTTCCATACGATTCAAGTTAATTGAAGACGTTTGAACAGTTTCATTATTCACTTGATCTTCATTAATCAAACTAAAATAACTACCTAAATTCTTCGGATCTGCCTGTTCTGTGCTATCTAGACTTCTAAACTTAAAGTTCGCATCAAAAGACAAAAAGTTTGAGTTTGGATTAATATCGGTTGGATCCATTCCAGGAATGACCAACAACTCGCCATTTCCATCTAATTTAAAAGCGATTGTGGTCAACACATCATCTTTCTTAGAGAAATTGTCGTATGGTACAAAGCTACCGCATTTCGTTGATCCTGTGACGCAGTTGTACTTTGAACCCGGTAGTTGTCCAACCGCTAACTCTGCTTTTGCTGCAATCAATAAATGATCAGCACGAATATAAATCCCTTCATCTTCATAACCAATCACACCATCGGACTGAATTAATGCATCAATATTTCTTAAACCAGCATAATAGTTGACAGCTTCACCAGCATGCAGGCTGTTTTGCCCATCAATTAAGATAATAGAAGTGGTACTTGGTAAGCCTGTTTTTGAATCAATGCCATAACCTTCGGTAGAAACAATGGCGTTATAACCAATTCCGGTTTTGTTCGTTCCATCATAAGGTGACAGATATTGTTTACCCGACAAGGCCACATTGGCATTTAAATTATAAATTGGAATCCCAATACCCCAAGAACCACCATCACCTGTCAATTCATTTAAAGAGTTGTCAGAAATAATTCTAGCTTTGGCTGCAATAGACTGAAAGTCCATACCACGAACAGCAATCAGTGAGAACTGGTCACCTTCAAGCTTACTCGATAGCAACTGGTTTAAAATAGGACTGGTTGCACCAATAGTATTTTTAATATTTTCATTGACTAAAAAATTGAGGTTTTTCGCTTGTACGGTATTAATATAAATATCGCCAAAATCGATATAGGCATTTTTATTGTGTAAATTACCTTGTGCATCACGTGTGGTTAGCGGTCTTAAATTCGAAAATTCAACCGCATAACTGCCTTTTCCTGTGTGCCCAATTTCTAAAGTTGTTGGTAATTGCCCTGCGGCCAAACCTGTCGTATTTTGATTGGTAAAATCAGCCGATAGGCCCAAATGCAAACCACCTTGCCCCACCACAGTATCGTAGCCTGTAACTGCGGTATTTTTAGTTTCAATTACACCATTGACCTTATTCGAAACGTCAAAATTGGCAACATTTTTTTGCTGCCCATTAAAAAACAATTTCGCATTGCTCACCGCACCTGATGCACCAAAGCGAATTAAATTTTTATCATCATAACGTAAGTCAATATTGACCCCAGGATTGGTTGCATTTTGTCGGCTACTTGCAACATCACTCAGGTCTTTCACTCGCCCAAGATTCACAAAATGGTCGGTGGTGCCATTTTTAGTGGTAAAGACCAATCCATCATCGGCATCAATGAACATATAGCCGTCAGTCGCAAAATTAAAGTTAAAATCATGCATAGATAATTGATGCTTACCTAAACCATGACTAATTTTGGCATTCTGTAACTGGAAGTTTAAATGTGCCGTTTCATTTTGATTAAATAAACCTGCTTTAGTTTCTAACAAAACTTTTAAAGGTGATTTAATTTCTAAGCCGAACTGACCCAAGCTTTGTGTTTCCTTGGTGCAACTATTTCCAACACAATTTCTTTTGACTAAGTTTAAATCTGCGGTCGATTGAAAAGCATCAATGCTCGCATCGATACGCACACCTGCACCAACATCAGTTTTCCCCACATCTAAAGCAAGCTTACTGATAATAGGCTGGTTATTCTGTCCTTTAATTTCTACATTATGTAAGCCTAGACCCAATTGAGCTCCATCCACTAAATCAGGATCATACCAATTGACTTGATTAATCGTGGCTTTAGACATTTCATGGGTGATTACAATACCATCTTGCCCGCTTACATCAGACAAATGCTGGTCTGCAATCAGCTCTAAAGCATACACTTGTTGCGCACAAAGTACGCTCAATGTTAATAAATTCAACTGCATTATTTTTTTCATTTTTATTTCCCTATACTGTACTTAATCCTATATTCAACAACGACTTGCTGCTGAACCTGTACAGTTGTAGCTAAATATTTTCACATTGCCAGACATGTGCATATTGCCGTGAATATTTAAGCCCATAAATCCTTTTTCAGCGCCCTGATCAAACAAAGGTACATCTTGCTGAACTAAGTTATAACTACCATCTTGTTGATAATTTCTTCCTAGAAAATTGGTATATACCTCTGAATTTGCATAACCTTCATTTACTCCCTGCCCAGAACCTGTTTCAATAGATAATGCAGCGAAGCCTAAATTTCTAATTTTTAATGGTTTATCATCATAAAACTTAAGCTGCATAGCGGTTTGTGGGTCATTTTTATAGTTAATAATGGTAGTGCCATCTAAAGAAAATTTATCTATTTGTATGGTGCCCTGCATTTGTTTAAATACCAGCCATTTTTTATTGCCGTTATTATCTTCATGGTTGTTGGGTGCAATGGCTAAACGACAGAGCACATTATTGTCAGCACAATTTTTACTATAGCGATAGTAAACTTCTGTAGGTTTAGTCCCACCATTAAATTTAGAAATATTGCTGAGTTCTAAGTTTTCGGCATATTCATGGTTTAACGATAACGTCCAACTGAGGTCTGCTCCACCTTGGCCAGTAGCCTGCGTTAATTCATGATTTTCCAGTGCAATTAAATTGGCATGGGTCAAAGGACTACACATCAATGCAATACAAATCAGTTTTTTCAACATGATGATTCTCCTTTTATAGACCTGTTGTTTTAAATTTAAGGTGCTGAATCAGCACACCATCTATTGCAACTGAACCTAGATTCTTAGCAGTACCATCCACACCTTTAAATACAACACCTGTGGCATTATCATGATCCTTGGCACGCAACATATTATTTGGCAAGCGTTCTACAGTACCAATTGCAATACTAGGCGTCGCATTACGTCCTTGATACATCGCAGCACTGTCATTAACATTGGCTTTTAGCGGTGAGCCACAGCTCACTACATTACAGGTAGAACCTGTAAATGCTGTAGAACCTAAATATCCACCCTTTCCATCTTCATAATTTTGATAAATTTTATTGTAAATTTCAGGAACATTCGGAATACGTGTTACTTCCAGCACAATATTATTGCCCTCAGATCCAACCACAAAAGGCTGATACATATTCCCTAAAACTAAATTGATATTTGGGCTGTATAAATACAGACCTTCTATATCATGAAAAACTGGTGCTAATGAACCATCTATTGCTGGTGTGACCGCCGTTCCATCCAAAGTATCTGATTTTGCTGCTGTACTAATGCGGATCCCTTTACTATCTAAGTTTGAATCTGTGAAACTTAAATTCGCAGGATTATCATTAGTATTTAAACGCAATACACTTGCCATACCCAATGTTTGATGATGATTTGGATTATCAGAATCTAAAGTCTGAAATAGTCGAGTCTGCGAACCATTTAAACTTAAACCATTGGCAACAAATTGTGTGCGCAAACGGTGCTCTTTATCTAAACCAGATTTTGGCGCCCCAGTGCTTGGATCTACCTCTGCGCTTGAGTTCAACTGACGCGAAAAAATATCAGTCCAAAAACCCAATTTAATATTATTATCACTTTCAGTTGGCGTTGTAGTTGCGAGCGGTGCCTCTAATGCTAAATAACCAACATCTTTTTCTATATTTTTAAATTGTTTTACTTTTTCTGTGCCTGCACGGAATAACCATGGGTTATCTGCTGAACCCCAGTTAAAGCCTTGATTGCTATAACGGCTACTTAATGAGTTATCACTTTTAGATAATGCCAGACCATAAATAAAGACATCTGCTTTGGTTCTGAGTGAACCCACTGAAGTTTGTGCTGCTGCTGTTTTTGCTGCTTGAGTTGCGTTATCTACTGCTAATAATTCTAATTCTTTGATTGCATTTGTAGCTGCTGCTTTTGCAATTTTATCACCCTCAAGGTTTAGTCGCTCCTGAGTTACTGTTTCTACAGTTTGAGTAACCTTAGGATCAATATGATTAACTCTTGTAACCCCTTGCGTCCACTGTGTTGAAGGTACGGTATCAGTACTTCTATTGCCATATAAAATTTCAATCATTTCATATGTATTCTGTAATGCATACTTGGTAGATGCATCTTTATTCCTCCAAGTTGGATTTGCAGCACTAGGAATAGTCGTTCCATCCTTCGTCGCATTAATCCTTCCTTCATTATAATATTCATTATAGCGCTGTTGATAATATTGTTTCATTCGGTCAGATTCAAAGTATTCTGCCACTAAACTTTGACGCACACCAACTGAGATTTCACTGCTCACTGCTGTTTTTGTAGAGCTATAATTTTGTGTTTTATAGTTATTGAAAGTCGTTGTATAGGTACTTTGGTATAATGTTGATGTAGTTGAAACACCTGCCAAATATTCAGCATCATAAACCTGATTATAAACTTTCTTATAGGTATGTTCTGAAATATTCTGATAATTCTCCCCCGTCGGGATAATACGAATAAAGCCCGTATCATATTGACTTGGGTTTTCTAAGCCACGTGTATAGCTCGACCCTGTTGATAGGTCATTCGGTTGCTGAAACACCATTTTGAAATCATCAAGGACTAAAGCAACCCCTTCGCCTGTGGTATTTGACAAAGAGTCATCGGAGAGTGCTTGTAAAGCATAACTCGGGTTCGTCAAAAATAAGCCTATCGCAGTGGCTAAGCAACGCTTACGAAAAGGGAAAGTAATTGCGTGTTCAGTCATCTCGACCTTCCTTTTATCTGATGCTCCGCATCTTTCTTTTATTTATCTATAGCTTGGCTATTTATTTGAGTGTTTTTATCCTTAAAAACGTGATTATGCCAAAGCATTCTCATATTTAATTATGCTGAATATTTATGCAAATGCAAAACAAACTGGCTAAACAGCACAGCTTTCCGATGAATGAAAAAAAGCGAGCACATTGGCTCGCTTGTTCAACAGAAAAATTGTGATGGGTTAATCACTTATGCTTTAGGCAAGGTCACGCCTGTCTGCCCTTGATATTTACCACCACGGTCTTTGTACGAGGTTTCACAAACTTCATCTGATTCAAAGAACAACATTTGTGCCACACCTTCGCCTGCATAAATACGTGCAGGTAAGTTCGTGGTATTGGAAAACTCTAAAGTTACATGACCTTCCCACTCAGGCTCAAGTGGCGTGACATTCACAATAATACCGCAACGCGCATAGGTCGATTTACCTAAACACACGGTTAATACATTGCGTGGAATACGGAAATATTCAACCGTACGTGCTAAAGCAAACGAGTTTGGCGGAATGATGCACACATCAGATTCAATATCGATAAAACTTTTTTCATCAAAGTTTTTTGGATCAACAATTGCTGAGTGAACATTGGTAAAGACTTTAAATTCACGCGCACAGCGCACGTCATAACCGTAGCTAGACACCCCATAAGAGATGAGTTTTTCGCCATTTTCGTCAAAACGAACTTGGTTTTCAGCATACGGTTCAATCATGCCGTGTTTTTCGCTCATTTCGCGAATCCAACGATCAGACTTAATTGCCATTTATTTTCTATCCAAAATATGAATGTTTAACTGTGCTGTACTTTAACTGAAATCTAAGTTAATGAAAACCAGCCGTTTCCCTCACATCGCTTTTTTAAGTGCAATGATTAGGGGCTGTTGACAATTCGTCTATGTTTGCGACAACGCATATTTTTTAGCTGATATAAGGCATGGGACAGGAAATTTAGTCATTCTAAATGACTGGCACATAACGCAATAGCAGCAAAAAATATGCTTGTCCCCTTGCGCAGCAAACAAAGCAATGCTTTGTTCTCGCTCATGTGGCTAAAACTTTCTCAGATTGCGTTATGAAACTTGGCAATAGACCCACTATTCCCTGCGTTTCATGCCTGATCTGCTCAGTTTTAGCCTACAGCGCAAGCCATTTATGAAATGTCAACAGACCCTATTTCCAGTAGATACAACTTTTAGATACAACGTTGGCTTTATAGACTCAACAAAGCCGAATAACTTAAAGGAATTGAAAAGCTCAGCAACACAATAGAAGCTGTTTTTTGTAGATTGCACTGATTGAGCCAGCTAATTTTATTTTTAGCGAGCACCGAACCAATAAATGTCCAGAAAAAAGCAATCGGCACGATTAAACATAAAAATGCCAACATGTGTGCCACATAATAGTCTGCTTTTACCCATGCAATCGTTGGGAAAATTGCAGAGGCGAACAACAATGCTTTAGGATTCAGTAAAGTCGCTAAAAATAGCTCACTCGCACGGATCGTAGGTTGATTAAAGCTTTGCTCGACTTTAGCCGTGCGCCATAATTTAATCGCCAAGAAAATAATATAGCTTGCACTGAATAATTTTAGAATGGTGGGCAACAACGGGAGATGAGTAGACACCGTACCAATTAAGGCGCCCCAAAGTGTAATAGAAATCAAATAACCCAATGCTTCTGCTGGAATTAATCGGAAAGATTTGCGGATACCAACCTGAATACCCGATGATGCAAGCAAGGTATTGGTTGGCCCTGGTGTCAATAAAATTGTGATCACCAAACCGATAAAAAACCATGAAATCATGCATTGACCTCACTACTGAATGAGCGCAGATTAAAATAGTTCATTGCAATTGGCAAAAAGTATTTTGTAAGACAAATTTTTGATCAGTTCAATATTTTAAATTTATTATTTTCATTCAATTACTTATATAAAAAATACTTTTTAATTGAATGGTAACTTATAAGTCATTTTTTCTTAACCTTTTTAGGATATTTAGAGATTAAACACCATTAAATCAGATGCTTGTGTATTTTTTAATCAAAAAAAAATAGCTCACCGAAGTGAGCCAAATTTTCAAAATATTGTGACTTAGCTTTTAAAGATGAATCACTCAAAATTTGAAGAACAACAACTGAATGACGAAAACCGCGATCATTCCAAACTGAGATCCCTCACTAGAAAATACGATTCTGATCTTTTTCAGCTTTAGGCAGTTTTTTTGCAATTTGCTTGGCAATCGCAATGTAACTATCGGCAGCATCATCGCCTGCAATCACTGACGGCGTGCCTGCATCCACATTTTCACGAATACTGACATTCAATGGTAAACGTCCAAGCAACGGAATGTCATATTGTTCTGCCAGTTTATCGCCACCACCTTGACCAAAAATTTGTTCTTCGTAGCCGCAGTTTGAGCAGATATGCGTCGACATATTCTCAATTACGCCCATCACAGGAATTTGCACACGATTAAACAGCTCGATGCCTTTCACAGCATCCATTAAGGCAACATTTTGTGGTGTAGTCACAATCACCGCTCCCGTTACAGGAATACGCTGTGCAAGGGTCAGTTGAATATCCCCCGTTCCTGGTGGCATATCAATCATCAACACATCTAAATCTGGCCATAAGGTTTGATTAAAGAGCTGCATTAATGCACCTGTGGCTTTTGGTCCACGCCACGCTACAGGTGTATTGTGGTCACCTGTTAAATGTCCGATGGATAACACAGGCATCCCAAAAGCATCCAACGGTACAAACTGCTCGGCTTCAATCATAGGAGTTTTGCCAGCATTGCCGAGCATGGTCGGAATACTTGGACCATAAATATCAGCATCTAATACGCCAACTTTTAAGCCTAGCTTTTGTAATGCCAAAGCCAAATTTACAGTAGTGGTAGATTTTCCAACCCCGCCTTTGCCCGAAGATACCAAAATTACGTTTTGAATACGCGGATGTTTCGGCACATCGCGCTGTTGTGGCGCAGCTTTTTGAATCGGTGGATTATTCGGATCGGCTTCTTGCATTGAACTTTGACCTGCAGCATCGACTACTGGCGGTAAATGAGATGCTACGGTCTGTGTGGTCGATGTTGAGCAGCTTTCACCTTCAGCATGTTGATGCCCACAACTTTCTTTTTTCTGTCCCGTTTTCTGCTGAATCACATGCATATTCAGTTCTTTAATGCCGCATTTTTCTAAAGCATCTGCCAGTTCATCATGAATTTGTTGTAAATGTTGTTTTTCTTCAGGATAAGTATTGATGGTGATTTGCAGAATATCACCTTGCACATTCACTTGAGAAATACGATCTTTTAAGGCATGTTCAGATTCAGGCAAGACATAACTTTGTAGTACGTGCTGAATAGCTTCCTCATTCACCGTATGCGAAGGTGAAAAAACTGATTTAAGTGAAGAAAGCCAAGACATAGATTTACTCCAAAGTTTGGAAATACCGCGATTTTGATAGTGTAACGATAATTCAGTATAAGGTTAAGTCGTGCTTTCACCGAAATACTTAATTCTGAGTGTATTGCTTGGTTTTTGATATGATTTATCGTCAAATGCAGACCAACTCCTTGTTTAGATATTGTATTTAGCCTTCTAGGCGGATTTGAAAAGAATTCATGGAATCCCTTGTGCATCTATGTGCTATCTAAGGTAAAATTGCCCGAATTGCATCGTCCCTATTTGAGAGAGTTATATCCGTGCGTCAAATTTTAGTCACTAACGCCCTACCATACGCCAATGGTCCGATCCATATGGGTCACTTACTCGGTTATATCCAGGCAGATATCTGGGTTCGCGCCATGCGTGCAATGGGACATGACGTGACTTATGTCTGTGCGGATGATGCGCATGGTACAGCAATCATGCTGCGTGCCGAAGCCAATGGAATTAGCCCTGAACAGCAAATTGCCAATGTGCAACAAGAACACATTCGTGATTTTGACGGTTTTGGCGTGCATTTTGATCATTATGATTCAACGCATAGCGACACCAACCGCGCACGTGCCAGTGAAATTTATGTCAAAAATCGAGATGCAGGCAATATTGCCGTGCGTCCTGTTACGCAATTATTTGACCCTGAAAAAGGCATGTTCTTATCAGATCGTTTTATTAAAGGCACTTGCCCAAAATGTAAAGCGGAAGATCAATATGGCGATTCTTGCGAAGTTTGCGGCACAACCTATAATGCGACTGAGCTGATTAATCCAAAATCGACTTTGAGCGGCGCAACACCTGTAGAAAAATCATCAGATCATTACTTCTTTAAATTGCCTAATTTTGGTGAATATTTACAAAAATGGACGCGCGATGAAGGTCGTTTGCCAGTTTCAATTGCCAACAAATTGGATGAATGGTTTGAAAACGGTTTAAATGACTGGGATATTTCACGTGATGCACCATATTTTGGTTTTGAAATTCCAGATGCACCAAATAAATATTTTTATGTCTGGGTTGATGCGCCAATTGGTTATATGTCGAGTTTTGAAAACTACGTAAAAAACAAACGCCCCGACCTGAATTTTGACGATTATTGGAAAAAAGATTCAGACAAAGAAGTCTATCACTTCATTGGTAAAGACATCGTCTATTTCCACGCTTTATTCTGGCCTGCGATGTTAGATGGTGCGGGTTATCGCACACCTACAGGTTTATTTGTAAATGGCTTCTTGACTGTAAATGGTCAAAAAATGTCAAAATCTCGCGGCACATTCATTAAGGCAGAAACGTATTTACAGCATTTAAACCCTGAATATTTACGCTATTACTTTGCCTCAAAACTGTCTGACAAAGTTGAAGACTCTGACTTAAATCTGGATGATTTTGTGCAGAAAGTAAACTCTGACCTTGTAGGTAAAGTGGTGAATATTGCCAGCCGTTGTGCCAAATTCATCAACACCAAATTTGATAACAAATTAAGTGCGAGCTGTGTAGAACCTGAGTTGGTACAAAGCTTTATTGCTGCAGGCGACTCAATTGCCCAAGCATACGAAGCGCGTGAATTTTCTACTGCTATTCGTGAAATTATGGCATTGGCCGATAAAGCGAACCAATATATTGATGAGAAAAAGCCTTGGGCTTTAGCCAAAATTGAAGGTGAAGAACAGCAAGTTCATGACGTATGTTCTGTGGGGATTAACCTGTTCCGTCAATTGGCGATTTATCTTGCGCCTGTACTACCAACCTTGGCTGAACAAGTTCAAGCCTTCTTACAGTTAGATAGCTTTAACTTTGAATCACGTAAAACTGTTTTAGTCGGTCATGAAATTGCGTTGTTCCAACCACTCATGCAACGTGTTGATCCGAAAGCGGTAGCTGCAATGGTAGATGCATCTAAAGATTCTTTAGCCGCACCTGCTGAAGCACCAAAAACGGAAAAGAAAAAAGAAAAAGCCAAAGAGAAAAAAGCAGAACCTAAAGTCGGTGAAGCGGAAATTATCACCATTGATGACTTTGTCAAAATTGATTTACGTGTTGCAGAAGTTCTTGAAGTGGCTACGGTTGAAGGTTCTGACAAGCTCCTTCAATTGACTTTAAATGTTGGTGAAGCCGAGCCACGTAACGTGTTTAGCGGTATTCGTGAGTTCTACCAACCTGAAGACTTAAAAGGCAAATTGGTGGTAATGGTGGCGAACCTTGCACCACGTAAAATGCGTTTTGGTATTTCTAATGGGATGGTACTCGCTGCGGGTAATGGTGACGGCGTTTGGGTGGTTTCACCTGAAAGTGGTGCGAAACCGGGTGATAAAGTGTCTTAATTTTTAGACACTGATAAAAAGCCCTGCTATATTTTAGTGGGGTTTTTTATAGCTATAAATAATGAATAGATGGATAAAGTTTTTTTGCTTAGTTCTACCAATAGTCTTGATAATTATTAGTGTGCTAGCTACCTATTTTATATTTACCAACAAAGCTTTTCAAATTGGCGCAACCTCCTTGGTTGATCCAACTTTAGGTGCTTCTTTAGGTAATTTGTATGGAGGACTTATAGGTACTCTCTTAAGTGCATCAAGCATATTCCTGTTGATTTATACAATTATTAATCAAAAAGATGAAGCACAGAAAAATAATTTAAAGTCTAATTTTTTTAAAATGATTGATTATCACAACCAACATTTGATAAATATTTCTTTACCCAATACCAATCCGCAACACCCACCAAAAGAAGGGAAAAAGGCTTTTGTAACCTTCAAAATTCAGTTCAAAAGAATTTTAGAAACGATTCAAGAAATTTCTGTACAAGAAAATCTCCAACTCAATAAATCACAAATATTAGATATCTCGTACGTTATTTTTTACTTGGGTATAGAGGGAAGTTGGACGACATTTATAGTAAATAAACTATCAAGGTATAATGGATTTAATGAAGAATTAGTTATTAAAATTCAGAATAGGTTAATGGAAAAGGATTCTAGAGGCTGCTTATTGAAAACCAATCAAACTCATTTAAGCTCTTATTTTAGAAATATGTACAATGCTATAAAAATAGTAGATGAATCAAAAATCCTAAGTGATTTTGAAAAATACGAGTTAATAAAAATTTACCGTGCTCAACTTTCAAACCCTGAGCTTTATATCCTTTTTTTCAATGTTTTATCGCGTTTTGGAAAAAAATGGCTCCAAAATAATTTTATAAATAAATATGATTTTATTAAAAATATTCCATTTGAATATTGTGACGGATATGACCCTAAACATTACTTTCCATCTATCAAATTCGAAGAGGATGAATATTGATTTAAGTACTAACGCACAGAAAGGTGACATGGATGTAGCCTGTTCGTTAGGCACACGGACGTGCCCTCTAGCGAACAAAGGGGTTTTGTTACTTTTGCCCCGACACAAGTAAGGTAAACATTTTAATTATTAGAATACCCTCACCAACCTTCTCCCAAAAGGCATAGATATCTACACAAAAAATCACTTCATCCCAAAAATTAACTTTAAGCCCAATACTGTCATTACCGCTCCTGCTAGCCGATCAAAACCCGCTTTAAACTTCAAATACACTTTACGTGGTTTTTCTGCAGACAAAGCCACTGCAACCAATGAACACCAACCTGCATCAATAAAGAAACACAAAACTGGTAACACCACATAGAAATAAGTTGGAATTTCTTTAGGCAACAAAGCTGTAAAAATACTCGCCAAGACAATTGCAATTTTAGGGTTAGATAACTGCGTAATTAAACCTGTGGTAAACGCACGGCGAAGCGACATTTGCTGCCCATCCGCAAGATTGGTTTGAATAGGCGCTTTGGCATGCTTCACAATTTTATAAGCCAAAAATAACAGATATAAACCACCACAAATTTTAAGAAGAAAATATGCAGAAGGTACAGCCAATAAAATAGCCTGCAACCCCATCACCGCCAATAAACCAAAAATTGCGGCACCCGTACCCGTGCCTAAAGCAGTAAATAAACCATGCTTACGTGAAATGGCTATCGAATTTTTTGCCACATAAATAAAGGTAGGCCCAGGACTAATTGCCCCCAACATTAATGCCAAAGCAATAGAGCCTAAAATCAATAATGATTCCAAGATAGACCTCAAGATTAGAATAATTTTCAACTATTTATTTTACTTAAAAAACCATAATAGAAGATATAATTTTTTTGATTTATGTTTATAAATTTAAGGATTTTTCAAGCAATTTAATATTTAGTAAAAAACCAAAAATAGAGTAAAAACTCAATTTAATTTTAATATCAAACAGTTAAAACATAGCATATGAACAGTAAAATTTTATTGTGCATCCATTTTTTCTATTAAAGTTTTTTTCTGATAATAATTTATCATCGATTTTTAGCAGAACTTTCATATATTTTTAAAACACATAATCCCATAATAAAATTACGGCTTTAATTTTCTTTAGAACTACAAACGAGGTACATCAGATGCAAAATAAAAGACTGAAAACATTAGACCGCTCTAAATCACATCTTTGGATTGTAGGCGGAGGCATAGCTGGTATGGCTGCTGCTGCTTTTGCGATTCGTGATGCTAAAGTGCCAGCCGAACATATCCATATTTTAGAAGAATTGAATGTTTCTGGTGGTTCGATGGATGGTGGACATAATCCGCTTAATCCGAACCAAGCATGGGTCACACGTGGTGGACGTATGCTAACTGATGAGACTTATTTGTGTACTTGGGATTTATTTTCAAGCATCCCATCTTTAGAAAATCCAGACATTTCTGTTCGTGAAGAATGTCGTGAATTTAACGAACAAGTTAAAACCAATGCTCAAGCACGTTTGATCGACTCAAATCATATTATTGCAGAAGCTCAAAAATTGGGATTATCAACGCTCAACCGTGCTCAAATGTTACGTCTACTGGCATTAAAAGAAGATCGTATCGGTAGTCGCCGTATTGATGAATTTTTTGATGATGCATTTTTCCAAAGTAATTTTTGGCGGATGTGGCGAACCACGTTTGCCTTTCAAAAATGGCATAGCGCAGCGGAATTACGCCGTTATTTTCTACGTTTCATTCAAGAATTACCACGCATCCATACCTTAGCAGGTGTGAAACGAACTAAATACAATCAATATGATTCAATGATTTATCCTCTACAACGCTGGTTGGTGGAACAAGGCGTTGATGTTCGTTTCGGTAGTTATGTCACAGATGCAGACTTTGTCGAAGATGCCCAAACGAAGGAACGTAAGGCAACCCAACTTTATGTCAACATTCCAGAAGGCACTGAACAAATTCAACTGGGTGAGCATGATCTTGCGCTCTTTACTTTAGGTTCGATTACGGCTGATTCACGTTATGGCGATAAATTCGATGTTCCTGAGCTGATTCGTGATCGACAAGATCATGGCTGGCGTTTGTGGGAAACATTGGTTCAAAAAGCTCCTGATTTTGGTCGTCCAATGACCTTCTATGGCAACATTGATGAGCATAAATGGAAATCCTTTACGCTCACCATGCATGATGATGTGCTGCTAAAACGGATTATTGATTACACAGGAAATGAACCGGGTACAGGTGCACTCATGACTTGGTTTGAATCTGGTTGGCATCTATCTGTGGTCGTTCCAGCTCAACCGCATTTTGCTGACTTACCAGAAGGTAAATTCACCTTATGGGGTTATGGTTTTGAAATTGACCATATCGGCGATTACATTAAAAAACCGATGAGTGAAGCGACGGGTCAAGAGATTTTAATTGAGTTGATTCATCAACTTGGTTTCGATGACATTTTGGATCATGTGTTGGCACATACTGACATTACCACAGTAATGATGCCTTATGCTTCTGCCCTATTTGCATGTCGTAAAGCAGGTGATCGTCCATTGGTCATTCCAGAAAATGCGGTCAACTTTGCTTTCTTAGGTCAATTCGTAGAGCTTGAAGATGATGTGGTTTTCACTGTGGAATATTCCGTACGTTGTGCCATGATTGCCATTTATCAGCTCTTGGGTGTCGAACGTGAAATTCCAGAGATTTACAATGGTTTACTCGATCCTAAAGTTGGCTTAAATGCTTTGGAAGCAGTTTTTCATTAAATTTTAAAAAGCCATAGGGTAAATTGCTGCCCTATGGTTATTCAACTTACTTTGATAAAACGATCTTTGTACACGACAAAAAAAGATAACTCATTGAAATAATGGCATAATACTTGTTTTCTGACGACGAATATGATGACACATTTCAATGAGTTACATCTCATCTTAAACAAATATCTAAAGTGGAACAAGTCACATGTAAAATGTTTTACACTGATTATGCTTGCATTAATTGTAAAACAGACATGTAATCTTTCTTCTGCATCTAAAGCCTTACCCATCAAGTGCTTACCACAATCATTTTATCGACGTATACAACGCTTCTTTGCAGATCAGTATTTCGATTATCGTCAAATTTCTCAATTAATTTTCAATATATTTTTATTCGATAAAGTCCAATTAACTTTGGATAGAACCAACTGGAAATGGGGAAAACGAGATATCAATATCTTGATGTTAGCCATCGTCTATCGTGGAATAGCGATACCTATTGTTTGGACATTGCTCAATGAACCAGGCCATGTGGAACAGATTTCCCCCGCTGCGGGTTCAGAGTTCAGTGTACTTAAACCTGACAATCCCACAGGAAATTTTACCAAAGTCGTTCAACGTATAGCGGTACGTATCACCATTGATCCGAATCAAAAAGGGATCGAAAATCTACGCCCTGGTATGTCGGTAATCACGTCGGTTGATACCGACTCATAAACATAAACCAACACTGACATTCTCAATCAAATACATTTACAATGTGGTCAAATTCATTTCTCGTTCGCAAAAAATGTTTGATCACATTGCTTTTCCTACCCCTTATCAAACATTAGAACTTCACCAGCCTGTTCAACTGACCATCAAACGCCTTGATCAGATTCATCCCCAGATTTCGGGCAACAAGTTTTTTAAACTCAAATACAACCTCTTGGCAGCACAACAGCAAGGTTTTTCTCAAGTCCTCACTTTTGGCGGTGCATTTTCCAATCATATTGCAGCAACAGCTTATGCAGCTCAACGCTTTGGCTTTCAAAGTATTGGTATCATTCGTGGTCAAGAACTTGCGACCCAAGACTTAAATCCTACCCTACAAACAGCGCAAGATTTTGGCATGCAACTGCATTTTGTCAGCCGAGCCGAATATCGTCTGCGCCATGAAGTGGCATATTTACAACAACTTCAACAGCAATATCCTCAAGCCTTTATTATTCCAGAGGGTGGAAGCAATTCCCTTGCCATTCAAGGGACACAGGAAATCCTCTCCCCTGATGATTTAGAAAATTATGACGTAATTTGTTGTGCTGTGGGTACTGGTGGAACTCTTGCAGGCATCATTGAAAGCAGTTCAGATCACCAGCACATTTTAGGCTTTTCAGCCTTGAAAGGTGATTTTCTCAAACAGGACATTCAACAATGGACTGATAAAAGCAATTGGTCTTTAACCGATGCCTATTGTGGTGGCGGCTATGCCAAAACTACAGCTGAATTATTGAAATTTATTCAAAATTTTGAGCAAAAATATCAAATTCCACTCGAACACATTTATACAGGTAAAATGATGATGGGACTTCTTGATTTAATCCAGCACAATCATTTCCCTGCCAACACTCGAATCCTGGCCATTCATACAGGTGGGTTGCAAGGAAAGCTTAAAGCATATTAAAACCCCCACAAATCTTTTATAATTGCTCGCTTTTCGTCTACCGAGTAATACTCATGGTTCATCAGGTTGATGTTGTTGTTTTAGGTGCAGGCGCATCAGGCTTGATGTTGGCTGCAGAGGCTGGTAAACGTGGGCGTTCGGTTGTGGTACTGGAAAAGGCCAATAAGGTCGGTAAAAAAATTCTGATGTCAGGTGGTGGCAAATGTAACTTTACCAACCTCGATGTTGAACCTGCCAATTATATTTCTGAAAACCCGCATTTTGTTATTTCAGCACTCACCCGTTATACCAATTGGGATTTTATTGGTTTAGTCTGCGAATACGGCATTGAATATGAAGAACGCAAACACGGACAATTATTCACTTTAAACGGCGCTAAAGAAATTTTAGCCATGCTCTTAGCCGAATGTGAAAAAACCAAATTGGTCGATATTCAAACCAATTGTGAAGTCAAAGCCGTGAATGCGGTAGATGATCAAGGTTTTCAAATTGCAACGACTTTGGGTTATTTCCAAGCAAGCGCTGTGGTCGTAGCAACTGGCGGTTTATCTATTCCAACTTTAGGTGGCTCTGGAATTGGCTATGAAATTGCCAAACAATTTGGTCATCGTGTTTACCCGACCCGTGCAGGTTTAGTGCCTTTTACCTTCTCAGACAGCTTTAAAGAAGTCACTACACGTTTAAGCGGTAATGCGGTGGATGCGACTTTATCAAATTCATTGACTAGTTTTACCGAAGCATTGCTATTCACCCATCGCGGTTTGAGTGGGCCGAGTGCCTTACAGCTTTCTAATTATTGGGATGTCGGACAAAGTTTTAAAATTAACTTTTTACCTTACTTAGAACTCTATGACTTTTTTAAAAATAAAAAGCAAAGCAGTCCTAAAGTTTTACTGCGCACCTTACTCAGCGAGCATCTGCCAAAAAGTGTAGTGGCTGAATTACAGCAACTGATTTGGCCTGCACTCTCTGAAACGGCAATTGGCAATATCAGTGA
Source organism: Acinetobacter sp. Swhac1 (assembly GCF_013390985.1). NCBI lineage: Bacteria > Pseudomonadati > Pseudomonadota > Gammaproteobacteria > Moraxellales > Moraxellaceae > Acinetobacter > Acinetobacter sp. Swhac1. The sequence goes on from NZ_JACASN010000001.1 coordinate 76,634, forward strand.
TGAAAAGCTAGAACAGATTGCAGCACGTTTAAATGCCTTTGAAGTCAAACCATCAGGCACAGAAGGTTATCGTACTGCCGAAGTCACTTTAGGCGGAATCGATACCCAAGAAGTTTCCTCTAAAACTATGGAAAGTAAAAAACAAAAAGGCTTGTATTTTGTTGGGGAAGTTTTAGATGTAACGGGACATTTGGGCGGCTATAATTTCCAATGGGCGTGGTCATCTGCACATGCAGCATCGGAGTATGTTTAAGTTTGCTTTTAGATGAAACATGCAAACAAATGAATGTGATAAAAATGATTCTAGTCTAAACAGAATAATATTGATCTTGCCGATCAAATTGCAAAATGACAAAAGCCAATTTTTTCTAAACTGGCTTTTTCTTTAACACCGTCACGTACTATAAAGACTTAGCAATACGTGAATCCTGTTATTTTATTCTAAATAATCGGTACGAAATAATACCAATTTTGGCGTATTTGCCAAACGTGATTCAGTTTGCTGCATTTTAAGCACAGCATTTTGTTGATGCATAGGTAACGAATTTGCCACTTGAACTTTTAAACTGATACGTAATTTGTTTAGCATATTGATTTCCCTCATTATTGTCATCCTTGCGCGAATTTTAAGACTCAAATATTTCAGCTTGGTTAAAACCCAAGTTTTTTATTTTTCCCTTAAACCCTCATCAAGCTTTCCAAGCTATTGATCTGATTTATCCAAATCAGTCTTTGGCTCATTCCTGCCAAAGTTGATTAATTTTTAACATAATTTAAGAGCTTGGTCTATCCTCTTTTGGATGATTTTTCTCAACATTTTCAGTTGGTTTTGCCGTTGCTTCTGGTTTAGCAAAGACAAACTTATAAGCGGCAACAAAAAAACCGATGGTGATGCCAGCAATCACGATTGGGGCAAAAAACTTATCGGGTGCTGATTTGGACATTATCGTTTCCTCTTTTTTAATGAATACCGAAAAGAAATCGACCAATACGGTGATTGGTCGATCATCTTAGCGATTCAAATCAAAATTTGAACAGGTTATTTCGGGTCATTTTTTGGATGTTCATCGACATCTGGTTCAGCCTCACCTGTCGAACCAAATGGGTTGTTGACTAGTGGATGTTCAGGATCAACCTTTAAGGTATCTGGCACTGCATGATCAGTTGCCGCTTCAGGTGTTGTAGTCACATCACTTACAGACGCTTGCGGCTGCTCAGATACAATAGGTGTCATCACACTTGATGCTGACGTTGCCGTTTCTGTCTTGTGCAAAGGATTCGGTTGATTTGCCTCACGTTTAGCTTTATCAATCAAATCAGTTAACACACGCTCTGCAGGTTGGCGACCACCTAAACCAAAGGCAAGTGCAAAAGCCACTGCAACAGAACCGAGGGTTAAACCAAAAGCCAAGTTCACAATCGAGTCTGCAATACCCATCGCGCGTAAGCCCATGGCAACCACCAAGCCCATAATTAAAATACGGACTAAGTTTGCCAACCAACGCGAGCTGTTATATTCACCGCGCTGTACCACTTTGGCAACCATATTCGCAAGCCAGAAACCCACCACCAAAATGACAGCACCCAACAGGATATCTGCACCAAATTGGATAAACATGGCAATCAAGCCGCTGACTTGATCAAAGCCCAAACGGTTCGCCGCTTCAGATACCGCAAATAGCATGGTAAAGAATACGATCAGATAACCAACCACACATGAAATTTTAGTCGTACCTAAAAAGCGCTGTAAGTCGAGTTTGGCAGGAATATCATCGACTCCTGTACCTGCAACCACTTCCACCACAATATTGGCTACAAAACGCGACACCACATAAGCCAAAATAAGAATCAGACCTGCCGCAATAATATGCGGGATCGCATTCATAATTTCATACAGCATGGCTGTCGCAGGCTGCGAAATGGCTTCAATTCCAAGTGCCTCAAAACCAATAATCAAGGCGGTGATGATCACCAAGGCGAAAACAAACGAACCGAGTAATTTAGGTAAATTTGAATTTTTAAAAATGCCAACTTTTTCAGCATGCTGTTGAATATTCAGGCTGCCTAATAAACCTTCGACAATGCCACGAACAATTTTTGCCAGAATGTATCCGACAAAAACAATCACGCCTGCAATGAAGATGTTCGGTAAATACAGCACAACTTCATTCACCATGTTTTGCACAGGGAACAACAGACCGTTTAAGCCTAAAATTGACAGCACAATTGGCAAGAACAGCAATAAAATCAGCCAATAAACAATTTCACTGATATTTTGACTTAAGCCACTCACACCCACATCGGCGCTGAGTTTTTCATCCAACTGAGTACGTGCCAACAGTTTTTTCATCCCCACTTTGACCAGATTTGCCAAAATCCACCCAATAAAAGCAACGGCTACAGCAGCCAGTAAAGAAGGAATAAACAGTAAGAACTGCTGAATCATATTACTGAATGGCCCACTGACACTGGTCAGATTCAACACATTCAGCGCACCAATGACCGCAATAATTAAAATCACCCAAAACACGACCCGCGACACAATCACTTCAATATTTGAACGATGCCCCGTTGCATTTGATAATTTTTGATCGGTACCTAATTTTTGTAGAACCTTTTTAATTCCACCCGCAACCAATAATGCAATCACCCACCCGACAAGTAAAATTGCAACTGCAGCTAAAATGGGTTGAAATTGCTCCCAATAATACATGGCATCAAAACCTCTGCCATGTAGGTTCCCATTAAAATAATCATTCATCTTGTTTAATCCTCATGGTGATTAGCTTCATTTTTAGGTTTGCACTACAGCGCAAAACTGCTTTTTATCGATTCAAATTATTGAGTAAAGCTCTACCCACCATAGAATTTGCATATTTTTTATTCAACCTTGGGATGCAGAATCGCAACAATTCTACAAAGGAGGGACAATAAACCTTGCGAAAATCCACAAAAAAGCCCTGCATCTAGGCAAGGCTGAATTTGTAAATACGATTTTTTGACGCTTAGGCTAAACTACCGATCTGTTGCTGTTGCAGTATTGCTGTCCTCTGCACGTGCTTCATCTCCAGCTGTGCCCGTTGTCGTGCTATTTGGCGTTGCTTGTTGTACGGTTGGATTAGGATGTCCAGGAGGTGCTTCGCTTGCACTCGGATTGCGATCCGCCATCATGTAAATCAGCAATGCCAATAAAAAGATTCCCACCAGTAGAAGCATATAGACTGGAATACGTTTTTTTCGCTTAATGTCTTCAGCTGAGTTTACATGAGGCGGTTTATTGAAATCATGCGGCATGTTCCCCTCACTTATGTATTTATCTGATGAATTTTCATACTAACAAGCTCCTCACGCTTATTGTGTGACAATACATAGCAAGATGGTGAAAAGATGTAATATACCTCAAGTACCACCTATGTTGCCCAATATCGACAAAGCTGCCTCTCACGGGGAAATGCGCTATAATCACGTACCGTTTTTTTGTGTACTTTGAACTTTATGGCGTATCGTCAACAAAGTGTATCGCTTGATCTTGACACTGACGTCACTCATCAATGTGCCTTGCACTATACCCGTGATGGGCATCTCATTGGTATTATTGAATTTAGCAAGCCCAGCTATCTGCTCAAATGGGGCGATTTGGAATATTTCCGTCGTCGTACCGAAGAATTTTCGGTCATGCCATTTCCAGATTGTGTGAATGCCATGATCATTGATATTCGCAACATTGCTGCATTTTTAGATAATGAAGTGCCAATTTTACCGTGGCGCTTACTTGAAGAAGATTGTCCTGTGCGTTTGGTGGTTCCACAAGAACGCTTAGAGCATTATGCAGGCTTTTTTGAACCGACTTGGCTGAGCAGTGATGTCGATAGCGCGATTCAGGAAATCCGCGAATATATGGATATGTTTGTGCACTAATTTCTTTGAAGAATCACTTTCAAGCATTGCGCTCAAAAGTTACTTTCAAAATTGTATCACACCAATCAAAAACCTCATCTGCAGCATTGTAGATGAGGTTTTTATATGAATGGTGAAGATCACCTCAACAACCAATTTTTAGCGAATTGTGAAAATACATTTATTTTCAAAACTCGATTTAGGCAGCCACCAAACCTGCTTAAAACGCACCTGATCTATGCCAAAACTGCGCATTTTCTTAGATGTATAACGCCAACCGACACAGTCTTGATACTTCTCATATTCAGGAGTCTGCCCTGCAATGATTGAGCTTTGCTGAACTTTAATTTTCTGAAAAAAAGCGGTTTCCTTTGCACGGATTGGGCCAATGTAATCGTTATACATTTGCTCCATTTCAGCACTTTCAAATTGCATTTTTTGCAAACTGCCACCATGCCAACCGAGCTGGCTACGCAAGTTTAAATATTTTACTTTGCCCGCAGGAAACACATAATTGGCACAAGAAGAAAAGCAATACTGCGCAACTTCTACATTAAGTTGATGGTCAAAGACCAAATTGCCCAAATCAATACCTAAGCCGATCTCGCCACCCCGACTGTTGATTTTTAAGGTATCAATTTTATCTGACTGTTTAAGTAATTCCGCTGCACGTGCGTTGGCTTCAGGGCTAAGTGGCCCATCATAAATGAGTACGTGATCTTGCACAGCAACCTGAGTTTCCACCGTTTCAGCCTGTACGGTTTGTGCGACTATAAACATCAGCCCTGCGCTGGCTATATATTTGAACAGTTGATATTTGAATAGTTGTATCACATCCTCACCAATAATTTTCAACTGCAATATTACCTTCCCCGCGGCGGTTCATGCTTAAACCACGCGCTTTTAAGGCTTCTTTGGTGTCATCCACCATGGCAGGGTTACCGCATAACATCACATGGCTGGTTTCAGGGTTGAGTACACTACCCGCAGCATGTTCGAGTTCACCATTTTCAATTAATACTGGCAAACGATCATGCAAATCAGCTTGAGGGTCGCGAGTGATAATTGGGATAAATTTAAAGCCTGTATGCCCTTCGCCAAAAGTTTCGGCAATCTCGTGAATTTTATCGACATAAGCCAATTCAGCTTCGGTACGCACGCTATAAACCAAATAAATATGTTGATATTTTGTCCATGTTTCAAAATCTTGCAGCATGGATAAAAACGGTGCAAGACCTGTACCTGTGGCCAGTAACCATAAATCGTGTGGGGCAGGCAATTGATAACGCGCCAAAGTCAAAAAACCATACGGAATTTTTTCCAAGTACAGCTCATCGCCCACTTGAAGGTGCTGCAAGTTAGAAGTAAACGCACCATCTGGCACGACAATTGAGAAAAACTCCAAAGTTTCAGCAAATGGTGATGACACCACCGAATAAGCACGTACCACCAATTCATCACCCACTTTTAACCCGATACGTGCAAACTGCCCTGCAGTAAATTTAAAATGCGCGGGTCGGGTCATAATGAAGCTAAACAAGGTGTTGGTCCAACGATGAACCGAAAGCACTTTTTCTAAAGTAAATTTTTCAATTGACATGATTTGAGCGTGGCATGAAAGACTGTGCTCATGTTAGCATGTTGGGGTAATTTATGAATATTTTTAAATGTTAAGGCTTGATTCATGCGCATGACTTTACGCCAGTTGGCGGTTTTTGTAGCAGTTGCCCAAGAAGGGACAGTAACCAAAGCCAGTGATGCCGTTAAGCTCACCCAAAGTGCTGCAAGCATGGCCTTAGCAGATTTGGAAGATGGCTTGGGTGCTCCACTGTTTGACCGTTTGGGTAAGCGTCTACAACTAAATGATTTGGGTCGTTTTTTATTGCCACAAGCCTTAGAAATTTTGGGTCGTTGTGAAGCATTTGAGCAAGCCGCTAAAGGTGAGCTGCAAAGCATCGATTTGCGTTTAGGCGCAACTCTCACCATTAGTGACTATTTGATGCCTGATTTAATGGCAGACTTTTTGCAAATTCAACCACAGGCGCATTTACAATTACAAGTGGGCAATACCCGCCAAATGATTGAAGCTGTGAATCAGTTTCAGCTAGATTTAGCCTTGATAGAAGGCTCCTGTCACTTACCACAACTGCAATGTATTCATTGGCGTGATGATGAGCTCGCAGTGTGCTGTGCGCCAAGTCATCCTCTAGCGCAGTTAAACCGTGCCTTAAGCATTGCAGATTTTGAAGATGCCGAGTGGATTTTACGTGAAGAAGGTTCAGGTACCCGTGAAGTATTTGACAATGCAATTTTAAAAGACCTGCCTGATGCCAATATTCGTTTAACTTTGGGTCATAACGAAGCGATTTTAAAAATTGTCGCAGGTGGAATTGGTATGTCGTGTATTTCACGATTGGCGATTGAACCTTTACTAGAAAAAGGTCAATTGGTAATTTTGGATACGCCTTTCTGGCAACTGACGCGCCCGTTATTCATGTTGGTGCATCGTCAGAAATACCAAGGGCCTGGTTTAAGGGCATTTATGAAATTTTGCGACGCGAAATAATTCATAGGAGTACCAATCAAGGTACTCTTTTTTAACAATTAAAACTGACTCTCACATGGTATGCCGTCACCATCACCGTCCATTTTAGTATTTGGACAATTTCGTATAAAGAATAACGCTTCTTCGTAAGACGTCATTTGACTACAGTGCTCACGCCCATCACAAGTAAAGTTCTGTTCAACAACTGGAACTTCTACTACTTTTTGTACTGATAAAGCTTCAGGCTGGCTATTTTGCCAAGCTTGGTACTTATTAAATACTGGATAAGCCAAGCCGAATATAATCAATATTCCCATAAAAGTCACAAAATTGGATGAGTTATTTTCAGACTTCTGCTGTCTTTTATGATTCTGCTTTGTCGTATGAATTGCCCTTGATTGAGGTGTATGCCTTTCGACTGCAACCTTAATATCCAGACGGACAATATTATCTGCTTTGAACTTGCCATTTTCTTCTACTTTACGAAATTTTAGATTTTCTCCCACTTTTGGTGGCAGATTTTTATTGGGAAAATCTTTAATATGAAAAAACAAATCTTTTGGCTCTCCTTCTATTTGAATAAAACCAAAGCCTCGTTCTTCGTTATAAGTTTTTATTTTCCCTTCTAAAAACATAAATTACTCTTTACACGTTAGTTTTTGATTATTGTATAAAAAAAGAGACTGAAATGCCCCTTTCTATTCATGAAAATATTTAAAATTAACCCTTTAAGTTCGATAACAATGCAGACGTAATCGAGGTATTTGCAGCAACCGCTTTGGCCTTTTTCGCTTTTTTGGATTTATCTTCTACAGGTTCAATATTAATGGCTTTATAACGATCACCATTTTGAACCACATTAAATTTAACCCGATCATTGCGCTTTGGATCGCCTTCAGCCGCAGAAAAATCCGAGATATGGAAAAACACTTCACCTTCAGGTGCGGCAATAAATCCATAGCCTTTTTCGGCATTGTATTGTTTGATTTTCCCTTGATATTGTTCAGATTTCATGGCTTAACCTTTTACGAGCTGCACTTTATATGAGTATATAAAAAAGAGGCAATTAATGCCTCTTTTTCACCGACATTCAGCTTAATCTTTTTGGACTGAACCAAAAATTTTATCGCCTGCATCACCCAAGCCAGGAACAATATAACCATCTTGGTTTAAACCTTCATCTACCGATGCAGTAAAGATCACCACATCTGGATGCGCGGCTTCTACACGTTGAATGCCTTCTGGTGCTGCAACCAACACCATCACACGGATGTCTTTACAACCACTGGCTTTGAGCAAATCAATCGCTGCCACTAAAGATGAACCTGTGGCAAGCATAGGATCAATAATCATCGCAATACGATTTTGCACATCTGGTACTAATTTTTTGTAGTAAGTACGCGCTTCTAAAGTTTCTTCATCGCGCTCCAGGCCAAGTACAGACACTTTAGCACTTGGAATTAAATTCAAGAAACCATCTAACATGCCAATACCTGCACGTAAAATTGGCACAACCGTAATTTTTTTACCCGCAATACGGTCTACGGTGACTGCACCATTCCAACCCGCAATTTCGTGTTCGACCACTGGCAAATCTTTGGTCGCTTCATAAGTCAGCAACATGGTGACTTCTTGTGCCAATTCACGGAAGTTTTTGGTGCTGATATCAGCACGACGTAATAGCCCTAATTTATGACGAATAAGCGGATGTCGGATTTCATGAATAGCCACGGGAGAACACCTAAAAGGAAAGAAAAGCAAATATCCTTTTATTATATGCTGTTTTTATTGTGTATATAAACCAAAAAGCCTTCAATTTATGAAGGCTTTTTGACTGAAAGTTAAACTTCTTTCAAATTATTGCTGTGACAGCATGAAATGGATGGGTGACAAAATTTCAGCTTCAAGTGCCATTTTGATAATTGGGTCTGGATAAACACCAATCACCAATACCGCTAAAGCTGCAGCCAATACCATAATACCGCCCACTTTTTGACCCCAATGATCGACAGCATCCATTTTTGGTTCGTCTGGCGGTGTCATATACATCACCACCATAACGCGCAAGTAGTAGTACAAACCAATACCTGAACCCACGATGATCATCGCAGCTAAGAACCAGTGCTGAGTCGTGACCGCAGCCATCACCACCAAGAACTTACCAATGAAGCCTGCAGTGAGTGGAATACCTGCAAGAGAAAGCATCATCACGGTTAATACAGCAGTCAATACTGGACGACGCCAGAACAAACCACGGTAGTCAGCCAAGCTTTCTGCTTCTGCTACGTTGTTATACGGGCTAGACATTAATGCCACTGCACCGAATGCACCAATAGTGGTCAACACATAAGTGATCACATAAACGCTGACATTGCCCAAACTTGCATAGGTCATGCTGATTAAACCAATCAACAAATAACCAAAGTGCGCAATAGATGAGTAAGCCAAAATACGTTTCAAGTTAACCTGACGTACAGCAAGGAAGTTACCCACCAAAATTGAAAGCACAGCAATAATGGTTATGACGGTTACAATTGAGTCAATCAGGATTGCACCTGAACCCAAAATGTAACGTACAAACAAACCAATGGTTGCTACTTTTGCCGCAGTCGCAAGGAAGGTTGCGATTGGTGCAGGCGCACCGTCATAAACGTCTGGCGTCCATTTGTGGAATGGTGCCAAAGACAATTTAAATGCAACAGCAAAGACAATTAAGCCTAGACCTAAAACGACTAATGGCTGTTGGATATTTTGCATTAATGCTTGTACAGAGTCATAGAAAGACAATGAACCTGTGTATGCATAAATGTACGCCATACCCATGAGCAACATTGCAGATGCAGTTGCAGACAAGACTAAGTACTTCACGCCTGCTTCTAAAGATTTAGAACGCTGGTGAGTGTATGCCAATAAGCCATAAACAGGAATTGACATTAACTCAAGGCTAATGAAGAACGACGCATAGTGCGAGCTTGACACCATTAACATGGCACCCGTAACCGAACACAACATTAAGATGTAAAGTTCTTCACGGTTGTCTTTATAGGTCTCAATATAAGCATGAGACAAAGTAGAACATGCCAATGCTGCGATCAGAATCACCAGTTGATATAACAAGGTGAACGGATCAATCATAAACATGCCCATCACGCTGGCAGGAGCAAAGTTCCCGCCAAACATCATGAGTAAAAGGTAAGCAGCAGCGAGGTTCAAGCCCACCACTGATGCTGTAGCAATTAAGTTATGGTTACGCTTAATTGCAGTAAGGATCATCACGACAATCGCAGTTAAAGCCACGATCATCACAGGAGCTAAAGGCATAAGCTCAGAAAATGACATTGTGAAGTTCATGGCTTATTGGATCTCCACATTTTCGAGTTGAGCTGTTACTTCTTGTGTAACTTCAACTACTTCTTGAACTGGGATGTAGCTATTTGCTAACCACGCCATACTTGAGTTTGAAATATCAAGGAAGGTTTGTGGATACAGACCAAGCCATACTAGACCCAGCGCACAAATTGAAAGAATCACAACTTCACGTGCATTTAAATCTTTTAACGGATTTGCATAGTGCTGTTTTTGCTCTTCATTTGGCACACCAAACAAAGCTTTGTGAATCAGGATTAAACCGTATACACCTGCAAAGACCAAGCTCACTGCCGCAATAATTGTGAAGGCTGGGAACTGCTCGAATGAACCCATGAGAATCAGGAATTCACCAATAAAGTTACCTAAACCAGGAATACCAACTAACGCTGCCACAAAGAACATCAGGAAGAATGAAAGGTATTGGAATTGACCACGAATACCGCCCATTAAACGCATGTCACGTGTGTGTACGCGCTCATAAATTTGGCCACACATAATGAACAATGCTGCAGATGACAAGCCATGTGCTAACATCATGATCATTAAGCCTTGGTAAGTCAGGATATTACCTGCATAAATTGCAAGTAATACGAAGCCCATGTGCGAAATAGAGGTATAAGCTAGTAAACGCTTCATGTCGGTTTGCTGGAAAGCACACCACGCACCGTAGAACACACCAATTAAACCCAAAATAATGGCAATGTCTGCAAATTGAGCAGATGCCGCTGGGAAGAATGGAATTACGAAACGTAGTAAACCGTACGCTGCAGTTTTAATCAAAATACCTGCAAGGTCGACAGAACCCGCTGTAGGCGCTTGTGCGTGCGCATCTGGTAACCAACCGTGTAATGGGAAAACAGGAAGTTTTACCGCAAAACCGATGAATAAGCAGATCATGAAGGCATAAGCAACTGCTGGTAACTGTGCATCAAGCGTATTCGCTACAGCCAATAAATAGTTGTAGTTGAACGAAATCGTACCTGACATCATGTATCCATAGATCACTAGACCTAAGATACCCACCAACATGATTAAACCAGCAACTTGCGTGTAGATAAAGAATTTGGTTGCAGCATAAACACGTGAACGACCATTTGAACCTTTATGACCCCATAACGCAATCAGGAAGTAGATTGGTACAAGCATCATCTCCCAGAAGAAGAAGAATAGGAACAAGTCAATTGCAAGGAATACACCAATTACACCACCCAAAGACCATAAAAGGTTAAGGTGGAAGAAACCAACGTTCTTTTGAATCTCACCAAATGAACAGCCTACTGCCAAAACACCCAGTAATGCAGTTAAGCCGACCATAAGTAAAGATAAGCCATCCACCGCTAAGTGAATGTTGATGCCTAGGGTTTGAATCCAAGGCAACATAAATTCAGCCGACCAAGTTGGAACTTGAGCGCCTAATTCGTAGTTATAGCTGGCACCTTGCCACAATGCGATAGTTAAGCCCAAAGTTACGAGCATACCCACTAAAGCAATGTAACGCGGTAATTTATCGTCGAGTTTATCGACCAACCAGCAAATAAAACCTGCAATGAACGGAACAAGGATCAGCGCGGGTAGAATTAAATTGTTTGGAGCGTCCATCTTATTTCCCCACGACCTGAATCACGATCAAGATCATTAGTAAGACCACAACACCAAGTGCCATACTCGATGCGTACTCACGTAATGAACCTGTTTGACGTGAACTTGTGAAGCTATGACCACCTTTGACCAGTGCAGGCAGTACTAACCACATGCCATCAACTGGATCACGACCTAATAGTTTGGCAATCAGCAAGAATGGTTTTACAAATACGATGTCATACAACGCATCGAAACCAAGTGCATTACGGCAAATGTTGGCAAGGCCCGCACCCAATGAAGTTTGCGCAAAACCTTTTACAGCATTATAAGCAAAGGCAAATAACACCACGCCTACGGCTAAACCAGCCAAAGCCACACCAATTGCAACATACTCTGCACCATGTGCACCTGCTTCCAAAGCTTCAGGAATCACAAATGCTGGGATTTTTGCAGCATCAAGAATGCTCATGACTGGCGCTTTTAATACAATCGCTAAACCAGTTGAAAGTATTGCAAGTACAGCCAATGGGAACCAGTAAGTTGCGCCTTTGATTTCGTGATACGGTGTGTTTTCTTTACCAAAGAATACAACCCAAATTAAACGGAATGTATAAATTGAAGTTAAGAATGCACCAGCTACACCTACCCAATACAAGGTGTTATATAACGGAATACCTGCGATATGACTTTGCGTCCAAACTGCTGCCAAAATAGCGTCTTTTGAGAAGAAACCAATGGTCAAGAATGGAATCGCTGCCAACGCACCGCCACCAATTGCGAAACATGCAAATAGGAATTTGTTCTTGTAGAACAAGCCGCCCATTTTGAAAATGTTTTGTTCGTGATGGTAAGCTAGAATCACCGCACCAGAAGACAAGAATAATAATGCCTTGAAGAATGCGTGAGTCAGCATGTGGAATAGACCTGCCTGATACGCTTCAGCACCTACCGCCATAAACATATAACCGAGCTGACTCATGGTTGAGTAAGCCAAAATACGTTTGATGTCGGTTTGAACCAAGGCAGCAAAACCAGCAACTAACAAGGTCACCGCACCTGTAATAGAAATGAACAACATCACTTCTGGTGCTAGTTCAAATACGCTGAACATACGGCAGCATAAGTAAACACCCGCAGTTACCATGGTTGCAGCGTGGATCAATGCAGATACAGGTGTTGGACCTGCCATCGCGTCAGCTAACCAAGTTTGTAACGGAATTTGTGCAGATTTACCCGCAGCCCCCAAGAACAACATTAACGCTGTCCAAATGGTGATAGATGAGCTTTGAGTCATCACATTGGCTGCATTTTCTACGATGTATTGTGTATTCAAGGTACCGAATTGTTGATACAACAAGAACAATGCGATCAGTAAGAAAACGTCACCCACACGTGTTACGGTAAATGCTTTGATTGCTGCAAAACCATTTGCAGGGTTTTGGTAGTAATAACCGATCAGCAAGTAAGAGCACAGACCTACACCTTCCCAACCTAAGAACAATAACGCTAAGTTATCGCCTAGAACTAACAGCAACATGCTCGCAACGAACAGGTTGAAGTAAGAGAAGAAACGTGCAAAGTCTTCTTCACCACGCATGTACCATGATGCAAAGATGTGAATTAAGAAACCCACACCCGTAATCATGCCAAGCATGAGTAAAGATAAACCATCTAGGTGCAAACTAATTGCTGGCGCAAAACCACCTACATTGAACCAAGTCCATAAATGTTGAGTCGTTGCAACCGAACCGTTGTTCACAAAGTCCATGCCTGCAATTAGCGCAAATAATGCAGACAGACCCACTGAACCTACGCCAATAATCGCAGCAACTTTTTCAGGTAAGTTGTTACGCCCTGCCGCTAAAAGGATAAAACCAATGAGCGGAAACAATACTGTTAGATATAAATAACTCATCCGCGCATCTCACTAGCAGCATCCACATCCAAATGATGGAAGCGATGATAGAACTGAAGGACGATCGCAAGACCGATACACGCCTCTGCCGCAGCAAGTGTCAAGATCAAGATAAACATGATCTGACCATCTGGTTGTACCCATGCACTACCAGCCAAGACAAACGCCAATGCCGCAGCGTTCATCATGATTTCAAGGCCCATTAAAATAAATAGTAGGTTGCGTCGCACCATCACACCGTAAAAACCGAGTGCAAAAAGAATGGTCGCGACAATCAAACCATGTTCTAAAGGGATGTTGCCCATTATTCTTTTTCCTCTTCTGCACTTGGTTCACGTTTACCGATGTGGAAGCCTGCAACCAAAGCTGCAAGTAATAACATTGCGGCAACTTCAACCAACAATAAGTACTGAGTAAAGAGTGCTTGACCCACTGCTTTTGGACCCACCATTTCGGTGCCCATAAGCGCGCTTGGTGCAGTGTAGTCTGAGCTTAATGACCACACTAAAACCAAACCAATTAGGAAGCTCATCAAAGCTGGGTATGCCCAAGTTGATGAAGTCAACCATTTACGCTCTTGCTCAACAGTTTGCTGACCAAGGTTGAGCATCATCACCACGAATACGAACAAGACCATGATCGCACCCGCATAAACAATGATTTCCAAGGCACCAGCAAATGGTGCACCCACGATCATGAACATGCCTGCAACCGCAAGTAATGACACGATCAAGCTTAATAAAGCATGTACTGGGTTCGCGTTAGTCACTACACGAACCGTAGAAACAATGGCCACGAGTGCCATCAAGTAAAACGGCCACATCATGGTAATAGACTCCGTACATCAATAGGTGCGCTTTCACGTTGCGCTTGACCTTTGTCTTTACCTGTAACAGCCATACCCGTTACACGGTAGAAGTTGTAGTCAGGATATTTACCAGGACCTGAAATGAGTAAGTGTTCTTTCTCATACACCAAGTCTTGACGCACATATTCACCTAACTCGAAGTCAGGTGTTAACTGAATTGCAGTCGTTGGGCATGCTTCTTCACACATACCGCAGAAAATACAGCGTGAGAAGTTGATACGGAAAAACTCTGGGTACCAACGACCATCTTCCTGTTCTGCTTTTTGCAGTGAAATACAACCTACTGGACAAGCAACTGCACAGAGGTTACATGCTACACAACGCTCTTCGCCATCTGGATCGCGTGTTAACACAATACGACCACGGAAGCGTGGAGGTACAATTTCTTCGGCTGGTACTTCCGGATACAAAATGGTGTCACGTTTACGTGTCACGTGCGAGAAAACCATCCACAGTGAACGTACAATTGACCCAAACCCAGCTAGAAACTTAAACATATTGTTCTCCCTGCTGTCTTAGGCCGAATGATTCATAAGAATCACAGCACCAGTTACCAAAAGGTTAACAAGCGCCAATGGCAAGCAAATTTTCCAACCAAAGTTCATCACTTGGTCATAACGCGGACGCATTAAAGAACCACGAGCCAAGACAAACATCATCACAAAGAATGCTGTTTTGATAATGAACCAGAAAGCTGCTGGAATGAATGGAATTTCAAGGTTAAACGGCGCTAGCCATCCACCGAAGAATAGAGTCACGATAAGCGCAGAGATCAGTACTACGTTGACATATTCTGCAACGAAGAACATCCCCCACTTCATACCGCCATATTCAACGTGATAACCTTCAGCCAATTCTTGTTCTGCTTCTGGTTGGTCAAATGGGTGACGGTGAGTTACCGCAACACCTGCAACCACGAAAATTAAGAAACCTAAGAATTGTGGAATCACAAACCAAACATCACGTTGCGCTTCAACAATTTCACGCATGTTGAATGAGCCTGCAATGGCAACCACACCCATGAGTGAAATACCCAAGAACACTTCATAAGAAATAGTTTGAGCAGCTGAACGTAAACCACCAAGCAATGCGTATTTGTTATTTGATGACCAACCACCAAATAACACCGCATACACTGCGATACCTGCCATTGCCATAAAGAACAACAGACCAATGCTCATGTCTGCCACACCTAAATAAGGTGATACAGGAATAACCATGAACGACAGTACCGCAGTTGCCATTGCAACTGCTGGTGCCATACGGAACGTAAGTTTGTCGGCAAATTTTGGTGTCCAGTCTTCTTTGAACATGATTTTCAGCATGTCGGCAACAATCTGGAACATACCGCCTGGACCTACACGGTTCGGACCATAACGGTCTTGCCATAAGCCCAGTAAACGACGCTCAATAAAAGACATGAGCGCAGCAATCAATACCACAACCAGTAAGATGACAATCGCTTGAATGACTGAATAGGCAATTGGCCAGTTCTCAGCCCACAGCGGCGTCTGACGGATTAATTCTTGTTGCATGAATTACACTCCTACCGCGACTGAAACAGGCTCTGCAAGAGATACCGTTGGTGCAAGACCAATTGGGTAGCCAATATAACCTGTAGGTAAATATTCAATCACTTGTACTGGCAACACGATAGATGTTTCGCCTGCTTGTACAGTAATTGTTTGACCATCTTGTAGATTCAAACGCTGCGCATCCTGCGTACCTACAGCAAATACTGCTTCAGGAATACGTGATTCCATTGCAGGAGTTTTCACCGTAAATTCCCCCGATGCAAAAATGTGATGCATTGGAATTAAACGGAAGCTGTCTGGATTTGCAAGTACTGGTGCAGGTGCAACATAGCTACGTGCAGGACGTTTCGCCAAACGGTCGAATAAACGAATACCTGCGTCACCACCTTTTAAGTGACCACCCACGTTGTCTTGGAATTTGTTCCAAGCTTGTGGCGAGTTCCAACCTGCAGACCAAGCAAATGGTACAAGTGCCGCTGGCGTTTGATTACCCACATAACCTTCCATAGAGAATGTTAATGCTGAATCTACATCGACAGGTTGTTTTGGTTCGTGAATGGATAACGGTGCACGCATAGCGGTACGACCTGAGTAACGACGTGGTTCACGCGCAACTTTTAAGCCATGTACACGGAAACCTGCATCTGGTGCAACATCTTGAATTGCTTCAAGTGCTGGAACATTCTTCACTACAGATTCAATCACGTCATCTAAAACAGTCCAAGCAATTGCTTTGCCTTTTAAGCCTGTTTCAAGTGCGTGTAACCAGCGCCAAGATTCTTTAATCGCCAATTCAGGTTTGTAGTAGCTTGGGTCATAAACTTGGAAGAAGCGTTGTGCACGACCTTCCTGACTCACCACCGTACCATCACCTTCCGCGAAGCTTGCTGCAGAAAGTACGATATTGGCTTTTTGCACAGTTGCGGTTTCAGCATGATCTAGCACGATGACATCTTGTGCTTTCGCTAAAGCTGCATCGACTTGTACTGCAGGTAAACGACGATATAAGTCATTTTCAACCACAATCACAGCATCGTAATCTTGCGCAAATGCTTGCTCTAAGCTTTGACCACCAAAAATAGCCAAGCCCATTGAGTTCACTTCTGGCACAGTTAAGCTTAAACCTGCGTTTTCACCCAAGTTTTGTGCCACTTGTGCAGCCGCTTCCATAATGGCAGCGTCTAGTAAGCTTGTACCTGAAATCACCAATGGTTTTTTCGCAGCTTTTAACGTGTCAGCAATGGTTTGTGCAAATGCTTTCGCATCGTCATCTAAACCTGTGATCACGTCACCTGCAACCGCAGCAGCAATGGCAAAACCTAAACGTGCGATATCATTTGGAGAAGCAACCACTTCACCTGTTGCGACATCAGCTAAACGAGTTTGCGTTGCAGCCAAAATGTAAATTGGTGATTTTGCATCTTGCGCAATACGTTGCACAGGTTCAGCCAACCAATCTGGCGTACGACGCTCTGCCGCCATTTCTTTGGCTTTGTTTTTCGCCGCTTGACGAACAGACAACGCCATACGTGGTGCAGTTTGGGTTAAATCTTCACCCAAAATTAACACAGCATCGTAGTCTTCAATTTCACGCATACCCGGGTTGTAAATCCCTTCGGTTTGCATGATTGAAGCTGCAAGTTCAACCAAGTTTTGCTCTTTTTGCGATAAACCTGTTGAGTAGTTGTCTTGGCCAACCAACTCACGCAAAGCAAAGTTTGATTCAAGCGATGCACGCGGTGAACCAATACCCAAAACTTTTTTGCCTTGAACTTTGGCAATAATCGTATCAAGTGCAGCATCTACAGAAACGGTTTCTACGCTCGCACCGTTACGGAACTGAGGCTGACGTGGACGATCTTCACGGTTCACATAACCTGTACCGAATCGACCTTTATCGCATAGGAAGTATTGGTTGACTTCACCGTTAAAGCGGTTTTCTACACGACGCAATTCGCCATAACGCTCACCCGGAGAGATGTTACAACCTGAAGAACAGCCTTGGCATACGCTAGGCGCATACTGCATGTCCCACTTACGGTTATAACGCGCAGAGTGAGTTTTGTCGGTGAATACACCTGTTGGACAGACTTCAGTCAAGTTACCTGAGAATTCAGATTCCAAAGTACCCGATTCAGGACGACCAAAGTAAACACGTGATGCGTTGGCATAGACACCAAAGTCTGTACCGCCTGCATAGTCTTTGTAGTAACGCACGCAACGATAACACGCGATACAACGATTCATTTCATGCGCGATGAACGAACCAAGCTCTTGGTTATAGTGAGTACGTTTAGTAAAGCGGTAACGACGACGATCGTGCTGTGTCATTACAGTCATATCTTGTAAATGACAGTGACCACCTTCTTCACAGACTGGACAGTCGTGTGGGTGGTTGGTCATCAAGAACTCTACAATTGAAGCACGGAACTCAGTTGCTTCCTTGTCTTCAATCGAGATATAGGTATTGTCAGCAGCAGGTGTCATACATGACATCACCAAGCGACCACGAGTATCTTCAGGGTTCGCATATTGGGTCACGGCACATTGACGGCAAGAACCGACAGAACCTAAGGATGGATGCCAACAAAAGTACGGAATGTCGATCCCAAGGCTCAAACATGCTTGCAGCAAGTTTTCCGAGCCATTGACTTCGTACGATTTTCCATCGACATGAATTGTAGCCATAGTCGAATTCCTTAAGCTTGTTCTACGTTGCTAGCTTGAGCAGCAGGACGGCTATTTGCCACTTTTGCTTCAAATTCGCCACGGAAATATTTGAGTGCGCCCATTAATGGCTCCATCGCACCTGGTGCGTGAGCACAGAAGGTCTTACCAATCCACAATTTTTTGGTGAGTTCTTGAAGATGTTGAATGTCTTCTTCTTTCCCTTCGCCATTTTCAATTGCTTTGAGTGCTTTTACAGCCCACGGTAAGCCATCACGACATGGGGTACAGAAACCACATGATTCGCGCGCAAAGAATTCTTCTAAGTTACGGGTTGCAGAAACCATACATTGGGTTTCATCGACCACCATAAGCAAACACGTGCCTAAACGTGAACCTGCCTTCATGATGCTTTCTGCATCCATAGGCAAGTCAATGTGTTCTGCTGCCAAGAAGTCGGTAGATGCACCACCCGGTAACCATGCTTTTAGCTTCAAGCCATCACGCATGCCACCCGCATAGTCTTCAATTACTTCACGTGCAGTCGTACCAAATGGAAGCTCCCATAGACCTGGGAATTTCACCTTACCAGAAGCACCGTAAATTTTTGTGCCAGGGTCTTTCGATTTACCTGCAGATAAACCGATATACCACTCTGCACCACGCAACATGATTGCAGGTAAGTTGTTATAGGTTTCTACGTTGTTGACAATCGTTGGACGACCCCATGCCCCTGCAACTTGCGGGAATGGTGGTTTAGTACGTGGGTTAGCACGACGACCTTCAAGCGAGTTAATCAATGCGGTTTCTTCACCACAGATATAACGACCTGCGCCCGTGTGCACGTATAGTTCAAAGCCCCAGTTAGTACCTAAAATGTTTTCGCCCAAATAACCTTTGGCACGAATTTGCTCAATCGCTTCATTTAAGTACTGTGCAGCTTCGATGTATTCGCCACGAATAAAGATATAGCCGTGGGTTGCTTCAAGCGTGTACGCAGCAATCAGCATACCTTCAATCAGTTGGTGTGGAAGTTTTTCCATCAACAAACGGTCTTTGAAAGTACCCGGTTCCATCTCATCGGCATTACAAATCAGGTAACGTGGACCTGAATTGTCGTTTGGTGCCATCAGTGACCATTTGATCCCTGCTGGGAAGCCTGCACCACCACGACCTTTCACTGTCGCAGCTTTAATGACTTCAAGCACATCTTTAGGCGGCATAGAAATCGCTTTCTTAAAGCCTGCATAGCCTTCTAGTGCTTCGTAATCATCTGCATTACGCACGTGCTCTTGCTTGCTTAAACGCCAAGTTAATGGATGCGTTTCTGGGTTACCGTCACCATAAATTGGTCTTGGTTCGGTATTCATACATACTTCTCCAATAACTGTTGCACCGATGTCACCTCAACTAAACCGTGAGTATCTTCATCAATCATCAAGGTTGGGCCCTTATCGCAATTTCCTAAACAGCAAATTGGTAATAAGGTGAAACGACCATCTGCAGTCGTTTGACCAAACTGAATGCCTAATTCACGCTGGAATGCTTCTGCAAGTGTTTCTGCACCCATCAGGAAGCATGCAATCGAGTCACACAATAAAATCACGTGACGACCTACAGGCTGGCGATAAATACGGTTATAGAATGTTGCAACACCTTCTAAATCAGCAACGCTGATGGTTAGAAGCTGTGCAATCGCATTTAACTGCGCATCATCTACCCAGCCATTACGGCGCTGTACACACTTCAAGGCATCTAAAGATGCTGCACGTGGGTACGGATAATGACCAATGTGATGTTCAATTTCATGGATTTCTTCCGCAGTCAAAATCCCTTCAACATTCACACGTGGCTTTTTATCAGTCAAAATCATCATAATGCGTTTACCCCTTAGCGATCCACGTCTGCCATTACGACGTCAATGGTCGCTAAATAAATGATTAAGTCAGATACCAGACTGCCGTTAATCACAGAAGGCATTTGCTGTAAATGCGTGAAAGTTGGTGTACGAATACGGGTACGGTAACTCATCGTTGACTTATCTGAAGTCAAGTAGTAGTTCGATGCACCTTTCACCACTTCTGCCATTACAGATGCTTCACCAGCAGGCATTACAGGACCCCAAGACACGCTTAAGAAGTGCGTAATCAGGGTTTCAATATCTTGTAATGTCTTGTCTTTTGGTGGTGGAACAGCCAATGGATGGTCTGCTTTATATGGACCAGATGGCATGTTATCTAGACATTGTTTGATGATTTTCAATGACTCTTCGATTTCACGGAAGTGAACCAGTACACGTGCGTAAGCATCGCCTTCGTACTCTACAGGTACTTCGAAGTCATAGTTTTCATAACCACTGTATGGACGGTATTTACGCACGTCAAAGTCGATACCTGTTGCACGTAAACCAGTACCTGTCACACCCCAAGCTAAGGCAGATTTCGCATCATACTGCGCTACGCCTTGCGTACGACCCATGAATACCGAGTTGCGTAATGCCGCAGTGTAGTATTCGTTCATACGTTTTGGCATCCACTCTAAGATTTCACGAATCAGGTGTTGCCAGTTGTTCGGTAAGTCGTGTGCGGTACCACCGATACGGAACCATGCTGGGTGCATACGGTAACCGGTAATAGCTTCAATCGCATCGTAGATTTTTTGACGGTCTGCGAACATATAGAATACAGGGGTCATACCGCCCGCATCCTGAATTGCAGTACCAATGAACAATAAGTGGTTATTGATACGGAACAATTCCGACATCATGACACGGATACATTGTGCGCGGTCTGGCACAGTAATGCCTGCCAGTTGTTCCACACCCATCACATACGGCATGTTTTGCGCACAACCACCTAGGTAGTCCACACGGTCTGTATACGGAATGAATGAATGCCAAGTTTGACGTTCAGCCATCTTTTCCACACCACGGTGGTGATAGCCGATATCTGGCACACAGTCTTTCACTTCTTCACCATCCAACTGCAAAATGACACGGAACGCACCGTGTGCAGATGGGTGGTTAGGACCCAAGTTCAGGAACATGAAGTCTTCGTCTTTATTACCGCGTTTTAATCCCCAATCTTCAGGCACAAAGCGCAGGTGTTCTTGCTCGAAGTCTTGTTTAGCTTGGTTTTGCATATACGGTGTATATTCCGTAGCACGTGCAGAATACTCTTTGCGTAACGGATGACCTTCCCAATAGGTTGGCAGCAAGATACGACGGAGCATTGGATGCCCTTCGAAGTTAATGCCGAACATATCGTAAGCTTCACGTTCGTACCAGTTGGCATTTGGCCAAATGTTGGTTGCTGTTGGAATGTTGAGATCACTCTCATTCAACGCAACTTTAATACGAATGTCCGTGTTACGCTCAAGCGATAACAAGTGATAGAACACAGTAAAGTCAGACGCAGGTAGACCATCGCGGTGAGTACGCAAACGCTCGTCTACCGCAGACAAATCGAACAACATCACGTATGGACGTGACACTGTACGCAAGAACATTAAAACTTCTTGTACACGTGCGCGCTCAACCCAGACTGTTGGAAAATCTTCAAAAGTCGTTTGCACGTAGAAGTTCTCACCAAATTTGGTTTTGAGGTCTTCTACAATTGCAAATGCTGGGCATGAATCAACAGTAGTTGATTCTGGCATAGCAATGTCAGTTTCAGCCATTGGCTTGGCTTCCTATTTAATACAAATTCAGTCAACCTAAACGACAACTACACCCTTCGGGTGCATCAATATTTGTACGTTTAAATTATTTAATTTCATCCATAGAGCGTAAGTTTTTCACCGCAATACGCTGTGCATTCTTACGGTCACGTTCTGGCATCATCTTCGGCTTGTACACTGGCTTAAGATCACCACCAATCACCGCAGACAACGGACGACGCTCTAATTGAATTTGGTCTTGTAATAACATTAATGCTTGAATTAATGCTTCAGGACGTGGTGGGCAACCTGGAATATACACATCCACAGGAATGATTTTATCCACACCTTGTACAACTGAATAAATGTCGTACATACCACCTGAGTTTGCGCATGCGCCCATTGAGATAACCCATTTAGGCTCAAGCATTTGCTCGTACAAACGCTGAATTACAGGTGCCATTTTCACAAAACACGTACCTGCAACAATCATCAAGTCTGCCTGACGCGGTGAAGCACGAATAACCTCGGCACCAAAACGTGACAAGTCATGCACGCCTGTTAATGTCGTTGCATATTCTACGTAGCAGCACGATGTACCAAAGTTAAACGGCCAAACTGAGTTCTTACGTCCCCAGTTTACTGCTGTATGTGCCAAGTCCTCTAAACGAGTCATGAACACATTTTTATTCACTTCTTCTTCAAGCGGATCTGTAACAATTTGACGCTCTTGAAGTGGATATTGATCAGCATCGGGATTCGCACGGGTTAAGGTATATTTCATCCCGAGTTACTCCTTGTCAGATGAGGTAGTCGCAGATTTTTTTACACGACCAGAGGATTGAGCTGGAATTTGACCGGTAGGGTCCATAACCAATTCTTCAATTGAGTTAAAGCGTGTGATTTCTGCAAGATTCATATTTGGCGAACCAATTTTCAATGGTATACCGGCTGATTTGCGACGATCTACAGGTGCCCAATTTAAAGCACCGACAGAAATTGCGTAAATCAAAGCAATCAATAAGTCGACAACAAAAATCACCACAGTGGTAAAACCAAACCAACCTACTTCACGAACCGATGTTGCCCATGCGTAAAGATAAAGTGCTTCTAGGTCGAAGACTACAAAGAAAATTGCAACCAAATAGAACTTTGCAGATAAGCGGATACGTGCTCCACCAGCACCTACAACACCCGACTCAAACTGCTCTTGCTTTGCACGCCCCCATGATTTACCCCCAAGGAGTAAAGGAACGGTCAGCATAAAGACGCATAAAAATGTAACGCCGATCACGAAGGCAATAATTGCCCATTCGTATGGAGTAATGGCACTCATGCGGGGATAACTCCTGGCAGGCCTATTTATTAACAAAGAATGTATGTATTGGCCTTCAAATACACCAAACACAAAATTAATCACGCCAATTGTACCTGATTTATGATTTCACTTGCTAGTTCATAAGTCTTAGTCTTTCGGATGATTTTTTATTCAAATACTTGATATTTTAGAATTCCACTACTCCGCAGGGCTCTTAATCGCTTTAACAAATAGATAAATCAGTTGTGATTATTTTTTCCATAAC
The DNA here is from genome assembly GCF_013390985.1 of Acinetobacter sp. Swhac1. Taxonomy (NCBI): domain Bacteria; kingdom Pseudomonadati; phylum Pseudomonadota; class Gammaproteobacteria; order Moraxellales; family Moraxellaceae; genus Acinetobacter; species Acinetobacter sp. Swhac1. Next base: position 100,251 of record NZ_JACASN010000001.1, read on the forward strand.
ACCAATTGAGCGCTTCGTTGCAGAGTTTTTAAATTTATAGAGAGATCATCGCAACTTCAGGTTTCAGCTTAGTTTAAGCCGCACAAAATTTTGTGTAGTTTTTGCAACTTAGACCCTGAGTTTCTTTAATTTTTCACCCAGAGTGTGCTATTCCTAGTAAGCATTAAAAATTTGAATAATAAGGAGTAAACACATGAGCTTAGACTATACCCACAAACCAAATTACTTTATGTTTGCGCAATTATTTATTCGTCATTTGCAAAATTATTTTGAAAAACATCCTGACGCACAAAATGCAATTTTTGACCTGCGTGATATTTACGAATTATTTCGCCAAGACAAAGCATCTGCCACCATTAATTTAGACGGCATTATGAATATTGCAGATGAATACCGCCTTGAAACCTTACAAGGCGATCAAAAATTAATTAGCCGTTATGCGATTGATCCACAAAACAATTCTTTATTGGTAGATTTTAACCGTGAGGCTTTAGACAGCTTAAAACAAGGCAAAGTAATTTTGCCACCTGATGCAACGCTGCAAGAATAAAGCCGTATAGAATCTGCATTAAAGTGTGTCGCTTAAAACAGCTAACACTTTCATAAAGCACAAAAAAGCGAGCATCTGCTCGCTTTTGAGTATTTATTATCACAAGAACCACATCTAAAATAATTTAGCTTTTACGTGACAATAAAAACTCTGAAATCTGCTGTAACTCTAAGACGGTATCAGTTTTAAAATATGCCAATGCAGCAAAGGCTTGATCGTGCAATTCTTGTGCATAAGCCTGTGCTTTTTCCAAGCCCATGAGTGCAGGATAGGTCGACTTTTCAACTTGTTCATCTTTCCCCGCAGTTTTACCTAACACTTCAGTATCCGAAATAATATCTAAAATATCGTCTTGTACCTGAAAGGCTAAACCAATTGCCTGCGCATATTCACGCAATTGTGGAATCGCTTTATCTCGCCCATCAAACACGGTCACAGCGGCCATCATCACCGCTGCAGAAATTAAAGCCCCTGTTTTATTGCGGTGGATATTCTCCAAAGTCGCCTGATCTACCTGTTTACCTTCAGACTGCAAGTCTAAAACCTGTCCACAGACCATTTTTGAAGAAGCAGTGGCTAAAATTTGCATCTGTTTGAGCACAATGCCTTGATCTACTGCAACAGCCTGATCAAACAAACGACTGCCTAAAATTTCAAATGCCATCGACTGTAAGATGTCGCCTGCCAACAATGCTGTATCTTCACCATACGCTGCATGGCACGTCGGTTGCCCACGACGCAACAAGTCATTGTCCATACACGGCAAGTCATCATGTGCCAATGAATAGCAATGAATCAGCTCAATCGCAACTGCAGCACGGCGTACCGCAGCAGAGTTTTGATTCGGTCTTAATGCTGCGGTGGCATAACACAAGGCAGGGCGAACACGTTTTCCACCCAACATGACGGCATGATGCACGGCAGACTTTAACGGTTCTGGCAATGCAAAAGCCTCTAAAGCGGTAAGCAAGTCTTGCTGAATACGTTGTTGGGCTGCGGTTAATGCATGCGCCTGTAAATCGTGAAGTGATGACACATTCGCCTCGAATTGTTGGTTCATGTCTGATAAGCAGTAAGCTGCTTTGTCTGTTGCAGCATTGTACCCATAATTCAATTTTTTTTAAGCCTTAACTGCACCGATATAGTATTTCAGCTACAAAAAAGCCCCTATCGAAATAGAGGCTGAATTTTGTTTAAATTTAAAATGTCAGGTTCGTGACCAATTTATTCAAGCGTTTCAGCAGGCACACGCACCCAGCCTTCCATCAAGACACGTGCACTACGGCTCATTACCGCTTTTTTTACTTGCCACTGTCCATTTTCCTGCACGGCTTGCGCACCAACGCGAAGCGTACCCGAAGGATGTCCAAAACGTACCGCTTCACGCTCACCACCACCTGCAGCTAAGTTCACCAAAGTTCCTGGAATAGCTGCAGCAGTACCAATTGCAACAGCTGCTGTGCCCATCATGGCATGGTGTAATTTACCCATCGATAATGCACGTACCAATAAATCGGTATCTTCTACCTGAATTTGCTTTCCACTTGAAGAGACATAACTTTTTGGCGCAGAAACAAAAGCAATTTTGGGGGTATGCTGACGCTTTTCAGCTTCGGCAATTTCCTGAATTAGTCCCATTTGTTTAGCGCCATAAGCACGAATGGTTTCAAAACGTGCCAATGCCTGTGCATCACCATTGATCGCATCTTGCAGTTCTGTGCCGGTATAACCAATATCTTCTGCATTTAGGAAAATTGTTGGAATACCCGCATTAATAAAGGTCGCTTGGAATGTTCCAATATCTGGCACATGCAAAGTGTCCACCACATTTCCAGTTGGGAACATTGCCCCACCCTCGTCACCATCATCGGCAGGGTCTAAAAACTCAATTTGTACTTCTGCTGCTGGGAATGTCACGCCATCCAGCTCAAAATCACCTGTTTCCTGCACCTGACCGTTGGTTATCGGTACATGTGCAATAATGGTTTTTTCAATATTTTTTTGCCAAATACGTACGGTACAAATGCCATTTTCTGGAATTTTACTGGCATCGACCAAACCATTACTAATGGCGAATGCACCTACCGCAGCCGTCAGGTTGCCACAGTTACCACTCCAATCTACAAATGGCTGATCAATCGAAACTTGCCCAAACAAATAATCGACATCGTGATCGGGTTGAGTGCTTTTGGCTAAAATTACGGTTTTACTGGTACTCGAGCTTGCACCACCCATTCCATCAATTTGTTTGGCATAAGGGTCTGGACTGCCAATCACACGTAATAAAATTTGATCTCTAATTTTGCCTGGCTGCTGTGCCGCTGCAGGTAAATCATCAAGTTTAAAAAATACGCCTTTACTGGTACCGCCGCGCATATAAGTCGCTGGAATTTTAACTTGTGGTGCAAAACGCATGAATTTTATTCCCTTGTTTTTTGATTGTTATGGCCATATAAAAAGACCCTTTTGCATCATAACGGTTTTTATTCAAAAGGTATCGCGGTCTTGACTTAAGTATAAAAAAACAACATTTGGTAAATTTTACCCTAACCAGTCATCTTGATTTATAAGGCAAAAATAAAATTAATATATTGATTCACTTATCTTTTATACAAATAAAAACCATAAAATATTTTAATATTTATCATAAATTTATTTCATTATTGTCTAGCTACTAGGCTAATGAAATTTGATCTATTACAATCTTGTCACTTTTTCCTTGTCGGGCTGAATACTTTGAACAACGAGTCTTCACAACTTCAGCGTGGCTTAAAGAACCGCCATATTCAATTGATTGCCATGGGTGGAGCAATTGGTACAGGCTTATTCTTAGGTTCCGCGCAGGTCATCCAATCTGCTGGCCCTTCTATTATTTTGGGTTACGCCATTGGTGGTCTTATTGCATTTTTAATTATGCGCCAATTGGGGGAAATGATTGTTCATGAGCCCGTTGCAGGATCATTCAGTCACTTTGCCTATAAATATGCAGGTAAATTCCCCGGCTTTTTAGCAGGTTGGAACTATTGGATTTTGTATATTTTGGTGGCAATGGCAGAACTCACCGCAGTTGCCAAATACATTAACTATTGGTGGCCGCATATTCCTGCTTGGACATCGGCACTGTTCTTTTTCATTGTGATTACCATTATTAACTTGGGCAATGTAAAGTTCTACGGTGAATCAGAGTTCTGGCTAGCAATCATTAAAGTCGCTGCTGTGGTTTCGATGATTGTGTTTGGTTTATATCTCTTACTTTCTGCAGATGCCAATTCAACCGCATCATTCAGCAACCTTTGGGCGCATGGGGGGTTCTTCCCGAATGGCTTTGAAGGTCTGTTCTTCATGCTTGCATTCCTCATGTTTGCCTTTGGCGGCATTGAGTTGATTGGTATGGCTGCCGCAGAAGCGCAAGATCCTGAAAAAACCATTCCTAAAGCCATTAACCAAGTGGTGTTCCGTATTCTGATTTTCTATATCGGTTCACTCACCATTCTATTGTCTTTAGTGCCTTGGAATCAGTTAGATTTAGGTGGTTTAGATAAAAGTCCATTCGTGATGATTTTTAGCCAGATGGGGATTGAATGGGCTGCACACTTACTGAATTTCGTGATTCTGACTGCTGCACTTTCTGTGTATAACAGTGGGATGTATGCCAACAGCCGTATGTTGTTCGGCTTAGCCAAACAAGGCAATGCACCAAAAATTTTCCTAAAAGTGAATAAACAAGGTGTGCCAATCCCAGCCGTCCTATTCTCTGCAGTGTTGATTTTTGGCTGTGTATTATTGAACTACTTTGTACCAGAAGAAGCCCTAAGCCACCTCATGTACATTGTGGTTGGTGCTTTGGTTCTAAACTGGGCAATGATCAGTTTAACCCACTTAAAATTCAGCAGTACTTTGAAAAAATTGGCTGTTCCAACCAAGTTCCCTGCGCTTTGGTCGCCATTCAGTAACTATCTGGTGTTGGCCTTCATTGCTGTGGTGCTTTACATTATGTGGACACAGGGCTTCAAAGAATCAGTCATTATGATTCCAGTCTGGATTGTTTTAATGTTCATTCTGTTTAAGGTGCTTAATTCCAAAAAACCTTAATTTGGATTGCATTTATATCGCTCCATTTAAAAAGTTACTGCTTCGGCAGTAACTTTTTTTATAGCTCGGTTTTGTCTTTCCGCATGTAAGTTCAACTCTCAGTAAAGTGTAGTTATAAAACCTTCAAATTTTTAATCCTGCTGTAGGATTCTCGTTCAGAATATAAACCAATAAAACACTGCTGTTTTTCTTGATATTTCAACCAATTTATACTCTCCCCAAGGTCATTTACATTCTAAATGATAAAAAGACTCTACTTGAGAAGAATTCTTAGTTATTATTTGAGCACAAAATTTGTCGTGTGAATGAACTATGAATGCGTACGCTGCTCAACCTGCCAATGTCTTGACGATCCAACAGCTCAGTAAAAAGTTTGGCTCGCGTTTTGCAGTGCAACAAGCAACATGGTCAGCGATGAGTGGACAAATTGTGTGTTTATTAGGTCATTCAGGCTGCGGCAAAACCACAATGCTACGTCTGATTGCAGGCTTGGAAACACCAAGCAGCGGCACAATCCAACTGGAACAAAATACCTTGTGGAGTGAACATGCACAGATTCCTGCAGAAGCTCGCCATATTGGTTTAGTCTTTCAAGATTACGCACTTTTTCCGCATTTAAGTGTGTTAGACAATGTTATGTTTGGCTTAAAGAAATTTCCCAAAGCGCAGCGGGAAACTATTGCCAAACAAGCTTTAGCGCATGTTTCCATGTTGCATCATCAAGACAGCTATCCATATACACTTTCAGGCGGCGAACAACAACGCGTTGCCTTAGCACGTGCCTTAGCACCAGAACCGCAAGTTTTGTTGATGGATGAACCTTTTTCAAATTTGGATCATCGTCTGCGTGATCAAATTCGTCAAAATACCATTCAACTCCTCAAACAAACTGTAACGACTACGGTTATCGTGACACATGACCCAGAAGAAGCATTGCAAATTGCCGATCAAATTATTTTGATGCATCAAGGGCAAATTATTCAAATTGGTTCACCGAAACAACTTTATTTACAGCCTAAAACCTTGTTTGCTGCACGCTATTTTTCCGCATTGAATGAAATCCCAGCGCAAATCGATCACCAAGAAATTCATACCATATTTGGCAAGATTGATTTGCCAGAACATACCACCGCTCAAGATTCACTGGTCTGCTGCTTCCGTCCGCATCACTTGCGTGTCAGCCAAACACCAAGTGAAAATGCGTTGCCCGCAAGCGTTGTGTCATCCAGTTTTATGGGTCATGCACAACAACTGCATCTAAAACTACGCGATCATGATCTCACGCTTTTAGCACAAGTGAACCACCTTCAAGATATTCAACCTACTGATCAGGTCTATGTTTCTGTCGATTTAAACAGCTGTTATTACTTGGCTTCTGATGAGCAATCAGCCACCACACCGCCTTCTTCTCAGACCGCGATTCAGGTTTAGATTTCAATTTAAATTTTTTAATTAGGAATACTGTATGAAACCATTGTCGAAACTATCATTGCTTGTTACAGGTCTACTTGCATTTGGTGCAAGTGTCGCACAAGCAGCGGAAGTCAATTTATACACCACACGTGAACCTGTGCTCATTCAAACTTTATTGACTGAATTTACCCAAAAAACTGGGGTAAAAGTGAATACGGTTTTTATTAAAGATGGTTTATTGGAACGTGTGAAAGCAGAAGGCCGTCGCTCGCCTGCCGACGTTATGTTGACTGTAGATTTTGGGAATTTGGTTGATTTGGTTGAAAGTGGTCTAACTCAGCGCGTGAGTTCTAAAACCTTAAATAGTGCAATTCCTGCCAATTTACGAGCTGCCAATGGTCATTGGTATGCTTTGTCGATGCGTGCACGTGCAGTCTACGCCTCTAAAGACCGTACACCGCTTAATGCGATTACTTATGAAGATTTAGCCAATCCAAAATGGAAAAATAAAATCTGTATTCGTTCAGGCAACCATCCATATAACACTGCTTTAATTGCAGCGTATATTGCCCATCATGGCGAAAAACAAGCCGAAACTTGGTTGCGTGGCGTAAAAGCCAATTTAGCCCGTCCAGCCAGCGGTGGTGACCGTGATGTGGCACGTGATATTTTAGGAAAAATTTGTGATATTGGCGTAGCCAATACCTACTATGTCGGCACCATGCGCACAGGCGATGCCGAACAACAACGTTGGGGCAATGCCATTAACGTGGTACTTCCGCGTTTTAAAAATGGTGGAACGCATGTCAACGTATCGGGTGCAGTGGTTTCAAAACATGCACCAAACCGCAAAGAAGCCGTGCAACTGCTTGAGTTTTTAGCTTCAGATCATGCACAAGCCATCTACGCACAAAACGGCTTTGAATACCCAGTCAAACCTGGGGTAAAAATTGACCCTATTATTGCTAGCTTCGGTAAACTCAATATCGATTCGATTCGTTTAAGCGATATTGCACGTCACCGTAAAGCTGCAAACTTATTGGTCGATAAAGTCCAGTTTAACCGCTAAAATTTTCTGCTTTTATCTTACAGTGCAGCGCTTTGCACTGTAAGATGCTCAGCTGTTCCCTCCCCCTTATTTAGTACCTCTATTGCAATGCTTAAAAATAAATTTAATTTTTTATTTTCGCTCAGTGGGTTATTGACACTACTCGCCTGTTTACCTCTGCTCGCTTTAATTTGGACAGCATTACAAGGTGATAGCGAAATTTGGGGGCATTTGCTGCGTTATGTAATTCCACACACGTTGGCAGAAACAGGGATTTTATTGTTGGGTGTGGGTATTCTCACCATCCTGATTGGTACAGGCAGCGCATGGATTGTAACAGCATATCAATTCCGAGGTCGTGCATTTTTAGATTGGGCCTTACTGCTGCCTTTAGCCGTACCAACTTATATTATTGCGTATAGTTATATCGACATTTTGCACCCCATTGGCCCTGTGCAAAGTATCCTGCGGGATGGGTTTAATTTAGAATTACAACAGTTTTGGTTTCCTAATATTCGTACTGTTTGGGGCGGCATCTTCTTGCTTAGCTTTGTGCTGTATCCCTATGTGTATTTAAGCACCCGTGCAATGTTTCTGATGCAATCGGCCAGTTTAATTGAGGTTGCTCGTTCATTAGGATTAAAACCCGATCAAGTGTTTTTACGTGTTGCAATTCCACTGGCACGTCCTGCGATTGCTGTGGGTACTAGTCTAGTTTTAATGGAAACCATTAATGATATTGGTGCAACAGAATTTTTAGGCATTAAAACCTTAACTTTGTCGATTTATTCAACCTGGACCAATCAATCGGATTTGGCTGGCGCAGCGCAAATTGCCATTTTCATGTTGATGATTATTACCTTATTGGTGTTAGTAGAGCGTTTAGGTCGGCGTAAACAGCGTTATATGAACTCGGCTCAACGCAGCCGTTTAATGCCTGCACAATCGGTCAAAGGGCTTAAAGCGCTTGTGTTACTAGGCTTGGGCTTAATTCCTGTTTGTATTGGCTTTTTAATTCCCACCAGTCATTTATTGGTCGAATCCTATAAACGCATTCAATATGCGGGCTTTTCAGAATTCCTATTACAAGCCTCAATCAACACACTAATTCTTGCCAGTCTTGCCACCATCGTCACCATTTTGATTGGTTTCTTTATTGTCAGTGCGGCACGTTTTAGCAAACACAACTGGTTTAGCCGTATTGCCAGTTTAGGTTATGCCATTCCAGGAACCGTTTTAGCGATTGGTCTCATGTTGGCTTTGGGCAAAATTGATCATGCCGTTGCAGATTTTTTAGAGTTTAAATTAGGGATACACACAGGTTTATTATTTCTCGGTACTAGTTTTACCCTTATTTATGCTTATGCTGTGCGTTTTTTAGCTATTTCGGTGGGCGGCATCGAGTCAGGCTATAACCGTATTCATGGTGTTTTTGATGATGCTGCACGCAATTTAGGGCAAAACAACTTTGCATTGTTGTGGCGTGTACACCTACCATTATTACGCCCTGCTATTATTTCTGCAGCTTTATTAATTTTTGTAGATTGCATGAAAGAGCTACCTGCCACTTTGTTGCTCCGTCCTTTAAATATGGAAACACTCGCTACCCAGCTATATGCAGAAGCCTCTAGGGGCACTTATGAAGATGGCGCAGTAGCAGCTTTACTAATTGTATTGGTTGGGCTGATTCCTGTCATTCTTTTGGCAAAGCTTGGAAAAACCACACGTTAATGCACCCCATTTTGTTGCAAGATATGCCTTGCAACAAAATGAGTTTTGATAAAAAAGTATTTTTTTTAACCAATTAAAAATATTTAAAGAAGAGATTGATTTTTAGATTTTATTATTTAATTTCAATCACTAACAAGCCAAAATCCCACACCAATTAGAACAAATACTCTATTCAGCGTGTTTTTTATACTGATTAGTTTTTTCTAGAGCATTTACTCTTATTTTAATTGTGATATTTTTGTCACATGGAGTAACAAATGGTCTCGGTGAATAGAAGCCGAAATCATCCTAGATGAAAGCTTAAAGCATCAACAAAAACTGTCATAAAAGACTTTATAGCCCAAGGGAAATGTATAATGAAACTAAAAGCACTAAGCACAGCAATGATTTTAGCAACTGTACCAATGACAGGTGCTTTTGCTGCAGCTCTAGATCGTTCTGGTCAATCTATCGCTGCGTTCTTACAACCGGGTAACTACTTTGAAGCAGGTATCTCTGTATTAGATCCATCTGTATCAGGGCGATCTACGCCTTTAGCTCCAGGATTACCGTCTCAAGACACAGGTGATATGGCAAGTGATTATTACTTTCCAGCAGCAGCGTTAAAGCTTCAGCTTACAGATAACTTCTCCTTTGGTTTGCTTTATGATCAACCTTTTGGAGCTGATATTGAATACAATACACCTAATTTAAATTTTACAGATGCTTTCGGTGGCACATCTGCAGAAGTTACAACTGAAAATTTAACTTTCTTATTCGGCTTTCAGCCGAATCAAAATTGGAATTTTTATGCAGGTCCAGTAATTCAAACTGCTGAAGGTGAAGTTTCATTACGTGGTTTAGCCTACGGCGGTCCTACTGCATTTGGATCTTATGATGCAACAATGAAAAAAGATACTGAGTTAGGCTGGATTGCAGGTTTAGCTTACCAAATTCCAGAAATTGCTCTTAAAGCATCCCTAACTTATCGCTCAGAAGTTAAACATGAACTTCAGACCACTGAAACTGTTGCCTATGGAACAACTAATCTTGCATCACTCCCTGGATTTACTCCAGGTAGTAAAACATCGGTAACTACCCCACAGTCTGTTAATCTTGATTTTCAAACAGGTGTAATGGCTGATACAGTAGCATTTGCTAATGTACGATGGGTAAATTGGGAAGATGTTTCAATTCGTCCAAATTATTTTGGTCAAGCTGCAGATGCACGTGGTTTAGTGGGTGCAAATCTTGTTGATTATTCTGATGATCAGATTTCAGCAACCCTAGGTGTTGGTCGTAAATTTAATGAAAAATGGGCTGGTAATGTATCTGTAGGCTGGGATTCCGGTGCCGGTGATCCAGTAACAACTTTAGGGCCAACTGAAGGTTACTGGAATGTTGGTTTAGGTCTACAATTTAGTCCAGCAACTAATTACTTTATTGCCGGCGGTGTAAAATATTTTATGCTAGGCGATGCTACTGCTAAAACTGCTGCTGTTAATAATGTTGGTACTTTTGAAGATAATGATGCTTGGGGCTACGGTCTAAAAATGGGTTATCGCTTCTAATTAATTATTACCAAATCTTTAAAAACCACCCTTCGGGGTGGTTTTTTACACTTAAAGCTCTTCGGTTTGATACAAGTGCTAACCTAATGTTTAAATTTAAAACAATTAAACACATATTTACCCAAATATCACCCTAAAAAATTATTTAATAAAATTCATTTACTTAAGATCTAAAAATAGTACTTTTACTCTAATCAACTGCTATTTATAACATATTCAGTTCATTTATTCTGCGAAGTTGAGCATTTACTCTTTTTTTAAATATGTTACTTTTCCTGCACTTTTTGTTACATAAAGCATCAGGGAACGACCATGAAGCTCAATAAAATCTATTCGGCTATTTTACTTAGCACTCTCCCACTTACACCTGCGTTTGCTGCTGGTTTAGACCGTTCTGGTCAATCTATTGCTGCATTTTTACAATCAGGCAATTATGCAGAAGCAGGTATTTCAATTTTAGATCCAACAGTTAAAGGAAAAGATCTTATAAAAAATAACGTCAGCGATATGGCTGAAGACTATTACTTCCCTTCCGCTGCAATTAAAGTACAAGCGACTGAACATATTTCTTTAGGTCTTTTATATGACCAACCATTTGGTGCAGATGCGATGTATAGCCTAGAACAGAGCATGTTTACTAATGGAATTGAAGGCACAAAAGTTGAAGTTGAAACACACAATCTTACCGCTTTAATTGGTTACCAACCTACAGAAAACTGGAATTTCTACGCGGGTCCTGTTTGGCAAACTGTTGAAGCAGATATCTCCCTACGTGGTCAAGCTTATATATCACCTAAAGACCCAACTAAAGTTTTAAGTGGCTATGACATTAAAATACATGAAGAAGAGGCTTTTGGTTGGCTCGCAGGCTTTGCTTATCAAATCCCTGAAATCGCGCTTAAAACATCAGTAACTTATCGCTCCGAAATCAAGCATAAAGCTAAATCGGTAGAGACACACAAGTTAATGCCAATGTTAAATGTAGAATCACAACTTGATGCCATAACTCCGCAATCAGTAAACATCGATTTTCAAACAGGTATTGCAGCCAACACTTTAGCTTTTGCCAATATCCGTTGGGTACATTGGGATCAATTTGCGGTCACACCAAAGTTTTTAAATGCTGCTTCTGGCAATAACCTTATTGACTATTCAGATGATCAATGGTCTGCAACCGTAGGGGTGGGTCGCAAGTTTAACAGTCATTGGTCTGGTTCTGCATCTGTAGGTTGGGATTCTGGTGCAGGTAACCCTGTAACTACTTTAGGCCCTGTTGAAGGCTTCTGGAGCGTAGGTTTAGGTGGTCAATATAGCCCTGCAGAAAATTATTTTATTCAAGCTGGCGTAAAATACTTCTGGTTGGGTGATGCCACTGCACGTACGGGTACAACAGACGTTGGTGAATTTGAAGACAACTATGCTTTGGGTTATGGTCTAAAAATCGGCTACCGCTTCTAAATCGATGCACTGTTAATATCGCATAAAAACAAAGGGCATCAAATGATGCCCTTTATTGTATTCAGCTTAAGATTAAGCAGGAATATCACGTACCGAAGCACCACGAATTGCTTCTTTTAATGCTGCATAACCATGAATTGCAGGGAATTGTGGGAATTCTGCAATCACATTTTCAGGTGCATCAAATAAGAAACCTTTGTCCGCTTCACCCAACATCGTTGTATCGTTATATGAATCGCCTGCAGCAATTACGCGGAAATTTAAACCGTGTAAGGCTTTAACTGCCTGACGCTTTTGGTCGGGTTGACGTAATTTATATGCTGTAATCATGCCATTTTCATCTGTTTCTAATTTATGACAGAAAATGGTTGGCCAGCCCAATTGCTTCATCAACGGGTGTGCAAACTCATAGAACGTGTCTGAAAGAATAATCAATTGGAAGTGTGTGCTCACCCACTCTACAAACTCTTTCGCGCCAGGAAATGGCCCCATATCCGCAATCACCGCTTGAATATCATTCAAACCCAAGCCATGCTGTTTTAGAATATTTAAACGCTGAGTCATCAACACATCGTAGTCAGGAATATCACGTGTAGTTGCTTCAAGTTCTTTAATGCCAGTTTTTTTAGCAAAGTTAATCCAAATTTCTGGAACTAACACACCTTCAAGATCAAGACATACGATTTCCATGGGTTCTCCCAAAATACCAATAAAAATTTTCACTATCATAGCCGAAGATTCAGTTTTTGCCTTGTTCTTTTTTAAATCTATTTAGTTCATAAGCATTTATTTTTTAGTGATAATAGAGTTTTGACAATTCTATTAAAATAAGCGCTTAATTCAGTAAGATTAGCTTCTCCAAGCCGAATGCTAGGAACATATTATGACCACCATTCCAACTATAGATATCGTTGATGCACTCGCAACCGAATATGCTGACAAATCGCCTAGCGAGATTTTAAAACTTGCTTTGAACCAGCAGGGTGAAGTTGCAATTTCTTTTTCTGGTGCAGAAGATGTGGTTTTAATTGATATGGCATCTAACCTAGGCTTGCCATTTCGTGTATTTAGTTTAGATACAGGACGTTTGCATCCTGAAACCTATCAATTTTTAGAAACTGTACGCAAATATTATAATATTGAGATCGAAATTTGCTTTCCTGAAACCGAAGCAGTCCAACAATTAGTACAAGAAAAAGGTTTGTTTAGCTTTTTTGAAGATGGACATCAGGAATGTTGCGGAATTCGCAAAGTTCAACCTTTACGAAAAAAACTGGCAACATTAGATGGCTGGATTACAGGGCAACGTAAAGATCAAAGCCCGGGTACACGTCAAGATATTCCAGTAGTACAAGCCGATGCAGGTTTTGCTGGTCCAAATAAACAACTAATTAAATATAACCCACTGGCAAATTGGTCAAGCAGTGACGTGTGGAACTACATTCGCATGATGGAAATTCCATACAATCGTTTGCATGAAAAAGGTTTTATTTCGATTGGCTGTGAACCTTGCACCCGCCCTGTGCTCCCAAACCAACATGAACGCGAAGGTCGTTGGTGGTGGGAAGAAGCAACGCACAAAGAATGTGGTCTGCATGCAGGAAATCTCAAATAATCTCCACCCTATTACCCTATTAAGGTCAATAAAAATCACCCACCTACTGTGATTTTTATTGACGGATGATGGCGCAAAAACCACTATATTTGTTTGATAAAAAAGATATACTGAAATTAAATCTTATATAACTCTAAAAGCCTATTCAGCAAAGAACAGGCGTAGAAATTGCAGTGAGGCAATCCAGAATATGCGACCATTACACCCTATTGATTTTATTTTCCTGTCACTCGAAAAACGTCAACAGCCCATGCATGTGGGTGGATTATTCCTATTCCAAATTCCAGAACATGCGCCAGACACTTTTATTCAAGACTTGGTTGCCGATATTCGCAATTCAAAGTCAATGCCTATTGCACCATTTAACAATAAGCTCAATGGTCTATTTTGGGATGAAGATCAAGAGTTTGATCTCGATCATCACTTCCGTCATATCGCCTTGCCAAAGCCAGGCCGTATTCGTGAATTATTAACTTATATTTCACAAGAACATAGCTCACTCATTGATCGCGCCAAACCTTTATGGACTTGCCATATTATTGAAGGCATTGAAGATAATCGTTTTGCGATGTTCTTTAAAATTCATCATGCCATGGTAGATGGTATTGCTGGCATGCGTTTGGTTGAAAAATCCCTTTCGCATGATGCAAATACAAAAAGAATTGTACCACCTTGGTGTGTAGAAGGCCCACGTGCTAAACGTATGAAAGAACCTAAAGTCAGCCGTTTAAAGAAAATTTTTGGTGGACTTAAAGGTCAGTTTGAAGCAACCCCTCGCGCAGTTTATGAAGTATCACAAACTGTTGCCAAAGATATGGGACGTAACCCTGATTATGTCTCCAGCTTCCAAGCACCAAGCACCATCTTAAACCAACGTGTGAGCGCCTCACGTCGTTTTGCCGCTCAATCTTTTGAGTTTGCACGTTTGCACCGTATTGCCAAAGCTTTAGGCGTAACCATTAATGATGTGGTGCTGGCAATTTGCTCAGGCGCATTACGTGAGTATTTACTCAGCCAATATGCCTTACCTAAAAAACCGCTCATTGCGATGGTGCCTGCCTCTATTCGTGATGACGATTCTGAAGTATCCAATCGAATCACCATGATTTTAGCCAACTTAGGTACACACAAAGAAGATCCGCTTGAGCGTTTAAGAATTGTGCGCCGCAGTGTGCAAAATTCTAAGCAGCGTTTTAAGCGCATGAATCCTAATCAGATTATGAACTATAGTGCTTTTGTTTACGGCGCTGCAGGTTTAAATATTTTGTCAGGTATTATGCCAAAGCGTCAGGCCTTTAACTTGGTGATTTCTAATGTACCTGGTCCGCGTGAACCTTTGTATTGGAATGGTGCAAAACTAGATGCGCTTTATCCTGCTTCAATTGTGTTAGATGGGCAAGCTTTAAACATTACCATGACTAGCTATTTAGACAAATTGGAAGTTGGTTTAACCGCTTGTCGTCAAGCCTTACCCAAAATGCAAAACTTATTGCAGCACTTGGAAGATGAAATTCAGCGTTTTGAACAGATTATTGATGCACCTGAAGGGGTCAATAAAATCGTGGATTGATAGGCCAATCCATCAAAACAATTAAGGGGCAATTGCTGCCCCTTATTTTTGAATAGTACGACACTGTTTTAATAATTGCTGACAAACTGCGCTAATCATTGCAGTGGTAATTTGAGTTTCTTTACCTTGCTCATCCACAATATAACCGTTATGTGTCACTTTACGATCTAACACTTTTAAACTCTTTTGAATTACTACTTCACTCATACCCATGACATACCTCATTTGCTAAACCGAAGGAGATATTCGGCTTTGGCTACGCTGTATCCTTAGTATTGAGAATTCGCTCAAAAAAGTAAAATTTCAGATGTAACAACTGTTTAGCGATATCCTGTTACAATTTCAACTCAGAATGATATCGTATTGCTCTTGCGTATATAAATTTTCCACCTGAAATTTAATTACACGGCTAATAAAGTGCTCTAAATCTGCCACTGCTGGCGCTTCTGCAGTTAACAAACGGTCAATCACCGATGGGTGCGCAACGACAGTAAAGCCACGTTGTGATTCAAATGCACGTGCATATCTCAAAATTTCTCGAAAAATTTCGTAACACACTGTCTCTGCTGTTTTAACATATCCCCGCCCCTGACAAGTTGGGCAGGCTTCACAAAGTAAATGTTCTAATGATTCACGGGTGCGTTTACGGGTCATCTCGACCAAGCCTAGCTCAGACACTTGGGTAATTTTGGTCTTGGCATGATCTCGTTCAAGCATACGCTCAAACTGACTCAAAACTTCATCCCGATGCTGCACTTCTTGCATATCGATGAAGTCAATAATGATAATACCGCCCAAATTACGCAAACGTAATTGGCGAGCAATGACCTGTGTGGCTTCCATATTGGTTTTAAATACAGTGTCTTCTAAAGTGCGACCACCGACATAAGAACCCGTATTTACATCAATAGTAGTCATGGCTTCGGTTTGATCAATCATCAAATAACCACCCGACTTTAATGCCACACGGGTTTGCAATGCTTTTTGAATATCTTCTTCGACATTGTATAAATCGAACAGTGGCCGCTCACCAGGATAATGAATCAGACGATTGTGCATATTCGGCACAAATTCATCTACAAACTCTTTTAATTTGGCATGAATTTCACGTGAATCGACATAAATTTTGGCGGTATTGTCATTGGCTAAATCACGAATCACGCGTTGTGGTAAAGGTAATTCTTCAAAAATTAAAGAGGGTACGGCAATACTGATTTGTTTACGCTGAATGTATTCCCACAGTTTTGCCAAATAGCACATGTCTTGCACCAAAGCAGCTTCATCTACCCCTTCAGCTGCTGTACGGACAATCACTGAGCCTGGAAGTTTATGCTCTGCCTGAATGCTTTCTATGATGCCACGCAAACGTTCTCGTTCTTCGCTCGACTCAATGCGTTGTGATACGCCAATATGACTGCCATACGGCATTAAGACCAAATAACGTGAAGGAATGGAAAGATCAGTGCTCAGTCGGGCTCCTTTAGTACCTAGCATATCCTTCATGACTTGTACCGTGAGAATTTGCCCTGGCTGCAACAACTCAAATACATTGGGTGTCGGCTGGCTACGTGGCCAAATCATGTCATTAATATGTAAAAAAGCAGTACGTGATAAACCAATATCGACAAAAGCAGCTTGCATACCTGGCAACACACGCACGACTTTGCCTTTATAAATATTGCCTACCAGACCACGCTTGGCAGTACGTTCAACGAATAATTCATTGACCGTGCCGTTTTGAATTAACGCCACCCGACACTCCATCGGTGTGACATTAATCAACAACTCGTCAGACATAATAAAACTCAAAACATTATAAAAATTTTTGTGCAGCAGTTAATTTAGTGCCTTAACTGTCTGTAATAACTGTACGGTTTCATGCAAAGGTAAGCCCACCACATTACTGTAGCTCCCTTCTATGCGCGGAATATAACGTGCTGCAATGCCTTGAATTGCGTACGCTCCCGCTTTGCCAATCGGCTCACCTGTTGCCCAGTAACTTTCCATATCATCTAGGCTAAGCGATTGAAATTCAACCTGTGTACGTACCACTATACTGGATTTTTTCTGTTTTGTACGCACACAAACTCCTGAAAAAACATCATGTTTTCGACCAGAGAGTTGTGACCAAATGGCAAAGGCATGTGCTTTGGATTCTGGCTTGCCCAAAATCTGCCCATCTACGCCTAGACTGGTATCGGCAGCAATCACAATAGCATCAGGAAATAGCTGTAAAACTGCGTCAGCTTTGGCACATGCCAACCGCTCAACATACGCGGCAACATCTTCGCCCGCCAAAATAGATTCATCAATGTCAGGACTGTAAATTTCAAATTCCAGCCCAAGCTGTTGCAGGAGTTCCCGACGGCGCGGTGAACTTGAGGCAAGAATTAAATGCGCCATTTTCGCAAGAAATAATACAGCACAGGCCAGAGCAAAATACTACTCAGCAAAGGTTGCCAATGACGGGCAAATGGGAACTGAATCCCACCCATGACTTGCATCACCCAAATCAGGGCGAGGTGTGCCAAAATTGCGATTGCACTGATGACCCATAAATTTGCAAACGTCATAATACGGCGTTCACGAGTCAGGAAACGTGCCACAAAAGTAATCACCACAAAACTCAAGGCATTCATGCCCAAAGGTGCATCGAGGAGCAAGTCTGCAAACAAGCCTGTACCAAAGGCAAACCAGATGCCACACCATGTTGGTTGCCCAAGCACCCAAAACAAGGTCACCATCAACATAAACAATGGTCGCCAACCCGAGCCTGTATAAGACAGCGGATACACCATGAGTACAGATGCAGCAATTACAGAAAAAATAATCGGAAATAGTGGATCTTTATTCTTGTTTTGTCCGAGTCGGGTTTGTCCAATTTTAGCGATTGGCATTTGGCTGCTCCTTCGCTAAAGATTCTGAGAACAGCACCACCACATGATGACCACCCGCCAATTGTGCTGCAGGCATCACATCAATTTGTGCAAACTCACCAGAATTATGTCGGCTGATTTTGGCAATGCTTCCAACCAAATATCCTGCAGGGAAATGCTCGCCCAAGCCTGAGCTATAGACTTTCTCTCCAACCTGAATATTGGCACTGGTCGGTACATATTCCATTTTCAAACGCCCTAAATCGCCCGTACCCGACACAATGGCTCGCATGCCTGTATATTCCAAACGCACTGAAAGTGAGTGTTCTTTGTCAGAAAGCAACATGACACGGCTACTGTGTGGATACACAGCAATGATCTGCCCCATAATGCCTTTATCATCCAAAACGGTTTGCCCGACTTTGAGCTGATTTTGTGAACCACGGTTAATCACAATAATGTGGCGCAAAGGATCGGCATCGGTACCAATTACTTCAGCAATTTCCATGCGTCCATCAATGATTAGAGGCGTATCGAGTAGACCACGCAGGCGGGTATTTTCTGCAGAGAGTTCAGACAATTTTTGCAAACGGACTTGAGCCTGTAATAGCTCTGCCTGCATCGCGGTATTTTCACGACGCAATTGAGCCTCAGACTTACTTTGTTGACTTAGCCATTCTCGCGACAATACAGGATAGCTTGCAAGGGCATAAATTGGATTATATGCCGCATACAAAACATCACGTGCAGGTTGAATTACATGCGGGACACGCCAGTTAAAGAACAGGATGACCAAGCAAGTAATGACCGCAATTATAAAAGAGCGAAAAGATGGCGGTTGTCTGGAAAACAGATTTGTTTGCACCGCCGAATCCTATGTATTAGCCAACAAATAACATATCGTGGTTTGGATTATCAAAGAATTCCAAGACCTTGCCACCACCACGGGTAACGCAAGTTAATGGTTCTTCTGCGACTACCACAGGCAAGCCAGTTTCTTGTGCCAAAAGCTTGTCTAGGTTACGCAATAACGCACCGCCACCGGTGAGCACAATTCCACGCTCTGCAATATCGGAAGAAAGTTCTGGTGGAGTTTGTTCCAGTGCAGATTTTACTGCCGATACAATGCTTTGTAACGGATCAGAAATGGCTTGGGTAATTTCATCAGAAGTTACAGTAATGGCACGTGGCACACCTTCTGCCAAGTTACGACCACGCACTTCAATTTCCAGTGGTTTAGCACCTTCATCTGGCAATGCCATGCCAACTTCTTTCTTAATAGTTTCTGCTGTGGTTTCACCAATCACACAACCATGTGCCTTGCGCACGTAGTTAATGATTTGCTCATCAAACACATCGCCACCAATACGCAATGAATCTGAATAAACACAACCTTGTAATGAAATAATCGCGATTTCTGTCGTGCCACCACCAACATCTACCACCATTGAACCACAGGCTTGCTCGACTGGCATACCTGCGCCAATTGCTGCTGCCATTGGCTCTTCAATTAAACGTACATCACGTGCGCCTGCGTTAAACACGGCTTCACGAATCGCACGGCGCTCTACCAAAGTAGATTTGCATGGTACACACACCACTACACGCGGTGCAGGTGGGAATAAACGTTTTTCATGCACTTTGCCAATAAATTGGTTCAGCATGGTTTCAGTCACTTCAAAATCAGCGATAACACCATCTTTCATTGGGCGAATTGCAGAAATGTTTGCAGGGGTACGACCCAACATTTGTTTGGCATCAAGACCGACTGCGGCAACAATTTTCTGTGAACCGCTGTGACGAATTGCCACAACTGTCGGTTCATTTAATATAATGCCTCGTCCTGGCGCATAAATAAGTGTATTTGCTGTACCTAAATCAATGGCTAGGTCTGGCGAAAACAAGCCAATTAGTCGTTTTAGAATCACGGAGTCGTTCTCGATTAAACTTTTTGTGGACGCAAGTTGGCAACTTTAACTAAATGTGGTGCGTTGAACAAGTCAATCGCTTATTATAACGCACGATATTTTGAAATTTTTTATTAATACTGATTTTAGGTGATGTTATGTCTACCTCGGATGCTCAGCATTCTGCAGATTTAAATGCACAAACAGTTTCAGCAATTGCCCATCTTGCTCGTCTTAAACTCAATGATACGCAATCTGCTGAGTATGCTCAAAGTCTAAATAAAATTTTAGGCATGATGGAAAGCTTAAAAGGCATAAATACCGATGACGTTGAGCCTTTAAAAAGCCCATTTGACCACCCTCAACCATTACGTGAAGACGTCGTAACCGAACAGAATCATCGTGAGCAATATCAAGCTGTTGCCCCTGCAGTTCAGGATGACTTGTACCTTGTTCCACGTGTGATTGAATAATTTATTCGGCTGTTACATTTTGACTTCATAAAAAGGTAAAAGAATTTTTCTCATGACAGATTTACATCGCTTATCGATTCGTGAAATCTCTGAGGGTTTAGCGGCAGCCAAATTCTCCTCTCGCGAACTAACAGAACATTATTTAAAACGTATTGCCAAAATTGATCCGCAAGTGCGCTCTTATGTCACCGTGACCAATGAAGTAGCACTGGCACAGGCGGATGCAGCCGATGCATTACGTCAGGCGGGTCAAGCGACAGCACTGACAGGTATTCCTGTTGCACATAAAGATATTTTTTGTACCCAAGGCATTAAAACCTCTGCGGGTTCAAAAATGCTGGACAATTTTATCTCGCCTTATGACGCAACTGTGGTGGCACAAGGTAAAAATGCAGGTTTGGTCACTTTGGGTAAAGTGAACATGGATGAATTCGCAATGGGTTCAACCTCTGAAAGTTCGTTCTATGGCGCGACCAAAAACCCATGGGCACTTGACCATGTACCGGGTGGTTCGTCAGGTGGTTCGGCTGCTGTCGTGGCGGCTGATCTTGCACCATTTGCTACAGGTACAGATACAGGTGGTTCAATCCGTCAGCCTGCGTCTTTCTGTGGTTTAACAGGTCTAAAACCAACTTACGGACGTGTTTCACGTTACGGCATCATTGCTTATGCATCGTCTTTAGATCAGGCAGGCCCAATGGCACGCTCTGCAGAAGACTGTGCATATTTAATGAATGTAATGGCAGGTCATGACGCCAAAGACTCAACCTCTATGGATAAAGCGGTTGAAGATTATGTGGCGAACCTGAATGCAACAACGCTCAAAGGCTTACGCATTGGTATTCCGAAACAATACTTCAATGTGGCTGGTTTAGATGCTGCGGTGAAAGCACGTGTTGAAGAATCACTAAAAAAATTAGAAGAATTGGGCGCAGTATTGGTTGAGATTGATCTCAACATGACTGAAAGCTACGTGCCAACTTACTATCTGATTGCCCCTGCAGAAGCATCATCTAACCTTTCTCGTTACGATGGTGTGCGTTATGGCTACCGTGCAGAAAATCCTCAAGATATTTTAGACCTCTACAAACGCTCGCGTTCTGAAGGTTTTGGTGCAGAAGTGCAACGTCGTATCTTGATTGGTACGTATGCTCTTTCTGCGGGTTATTACGATGCTTACTACGTGAAAGCACAAAAAGTCCGTCGTTTAATTCAGCAAGACTTCTTAAAAGCCTTTGAACAGGTCGATGTGATTGCAGCACCAACTGCACCAACAACTGCCTACAAAATTGGCGCGTCTTTAGACCCAGTTGAAATGTATTTGGGTGATATTTACACCATCGCGGTGAACTTAGCGGGCTTACCTGCAATTAGTGCGCCTGTTGGTTTTGACCAAGATCACTTGCCTGTAGGTTTACAATTGATTGGCAATTACTGGTCTGAATCACAACTGCTATCTGTGGTACATCAGTATCAACAAGCGACCGATTGGCATACTCAACGCGCTGCAATTGCTGAGGAGAACGCATAATGGCGAAGAATACTGCTAAACCAAAATCAAACCTGATTGATGGTTGGGAAGTCGTGATTGGGATTGAAATTCACACGCAACTTGCAACCAATTCTAAAATCTTCTCAGGTTCATCCACTGAGTTTGGTCAAGACCCAAATACGCAAGCCAGCCTTGTTGATTTAGCCATGCCGGGCGTACTGCCTGTTTTAAATAAAGAAGTGGTAGATTTAGCGATTCGCTTTGGTTTAGGGATTGATGCTTATATCGATCAGGCTTCTGTATTTGCACGTAAAAACTACTTCTACCCTGACTCGCCTAAAGGCTACCAAATTAGCCAGATGGACAACCCTATTGTCGGTTTAGGTCATATCGACATCCAACTTGAAGATGGCACGACCAAACGCATTGGTGTAACCCGTGCACACCTTGAAGAAGATGCTGGTAAGTCGATTCACGACCAATTTGAAGGCATGTCAGGTATTGACTTAAACCGTGCAGGCACACCTTTATTAGAAATCGTATCTGAGCCAGATATGCGTTCGGTTGAAGAAGCGGTTGCTTACATTAAAGCGATTCACACACTGGTTCGTTGGTTAGGTATTTCTGACGGCAACATGGCTGAAGGTTCGTTCCGTGCGGACTGTAACGTGTCGTTACGTCGTCCGGGTCAACCCTTCGGTACACGTTGTGAACTTAAAAACCTGAACTCATTCCGTTTCATTGAACAAGCGATCAATGTTGAAATTGAACGTCAAATGGAAATCTTGGAATGGGATGGCACCATTGATCAGGAAACACGTTTGTTTGACCCTGTGAAGATGGAAACGCGTTCAATGCGTTCGAAGGAAGAAGCGAACGATTACCGCTACTTCCCTGATCCAGATTTGTTGCCTGTGGTTATTCCAGATGCGCAAATTGAAGCAATTAAAGCCACTATGCCTGAATTGCCTGCGGCACGTCGTGCACGTTTTGTAGCAGACTTTGCTGTAACTGAATACGATGCTCACGTTTTAACGCTTACCCGTGAAATGTCTGAATTTTACGAAGCTGTGGTTGCTGCAGCAGGTGGTGCGGCGCAAGGTAAAATTGCAGCAAACTGGGTGATGGGTGAATTCTCAGGTGCACTCAATAAAGCAGGTTTAGATTTGGTAGACTCGCCTGTATCTGCCGAGAAACTTGGCGGTATGATCGCACGTATTGTAGACAACACGATTAGCGGTAAGATTGCAAAACAAGTGTTCGGCTTTATGTGGGATGAAGGCAAAACTGCAGACGAAATTATTGCTGAGAAAGGCTTGAAACAGGAAACTGATACAGGTGCGATTGAAGCAATTATTAAGGAAGTGCTTGCTGCCAACGAAAAAATGGTTGAAGAATATAAGTCTGGTAAAGACAAAGCCTTCAACGGTTTAGTCGGTCAAGTGATGAAAGCATCTAAGGGTAAAGCCAAC
This sequence comes from Acinetobacter sp. Swhac1, assembly GCF_013390985.1. NCBI lineage: Bacteria > Pseudomonadati > Pseudomonadota > Gammaproteobacteria > Moraxellales > Moraxellaceae > Acinetobacter > Acinetobacter sp. Swhac1. The sequence continues at coordinate 123,498 of NZ_JACASN010000001.1, forward strand.
CCTGCTCAAGTGAATGAATTGATGAAGAAATTGATTGGTTGATTTATTCGCTAATCATTTGATTTCATGTTATAAAAAACCTCGCACAATGCGGGGTTTTTTATGGCTTACTTCAATCTACTACAGTGCTATTCAGAACAAGAAATAGATACTTTAGATAATAATTTTATATCCATTACTTATAGTACCAGTCGTTTCGCTGAATATACAGATGAGCCTATTCGATTAAAATTCAAAGAACTAACAGAAGAGTCTTTACTAATCTTACGTAACTTCCCTTGCTTTATCTGTTTTGAAAACTTTCAAGATTTTGTGGCAATAGCAGAATTACGAGAGACAAAGTTAAATAATGATAATAATACTATAACCGCAACTTTTAGATTACTATCAGATAAAATATCAACATTAAAACCTAAAGAGGGACATACTAATAGATATACTTATATTTGTGATTTAGAAGAATTAGAAAAAGCATTAAAATTTGAGGGTTGGGAAAAAACCAGAACACATTGGGCGATTAAAAATTCTAATTTATTTGAAAAATTAGCACCTCTTAATATCTTTTCAAATTTAGAAGAGATAAAAGAAACTTTTCCAAATCAAAATATTGACTTACTAAGTCCACCTCAAATTATTGGTCATATAAATGTATCAATTGAAACTAGTTTTAGCGTAGAAGCTGAAATTATTGTTACACCACCATATATAAATAGTATTTCTACTTATATAGAAAAAATTAAAGATATAAATACATTCATTGCTAGCAAAAAAGAAAATAGCGAAGTCTTTTATAGAGGTCATGGAAAATTTTCGTACCAATTATTACCATCACTTTTACGTGAAGATCCCAGTGGCAAAGGAAAAATTTATTTAGAAGGTGAACATCTGTTATTCCGTGAATTACTCACAATGGAACCTAATTCATTCAGTAATGACATCAGTGGTTTTGACATCCTCACACGAATGCAACATTATGGAATGCCAACTAGATTGCTTGATATATCTAGCAATCCATTAACTGCACTCTACTTTGCTTGTGAAAATTTAAACCACAATGAAGATGCTGAAGTTGTAATAATTTCCGTAAAAAAAACAGATATATGTTTTTATGATTCTGATAAAATTTCTTGTTTAACAAATTTAGCAAAACTTACTTCTAATCAGAAAGATCAACTATCCCAATATATTATTAATTGCCAAAAAAACGACTCAACCAAAACCCTTCTAAATGAGTCTGATCTTAATCAGAAAGTTTATGAACAATACTTACACTGTATATTAAATGAAAAACCATACTTCAAACCTAGAATTGAAATCAAAGATCTTAAAAATACCTTCTGTGTAAAAGGTCGGTTAAACCAAGAAAGAATTATTGCTCAATCAGGCTCTTTTCTAATCTTTGGTTTAGATGCAGAAGCAATACCAGAACATGGTAATAATGATTTCACCGTTCATAAAGTCAGAATAAAAAAAGATGATAAAAAGCCAATATTAGATGAATTAGATTTACTCAACATCAACCAAAGAACGGTTTATCCAAGTATTGAAAATTCAGCAAAATATATCAAAAATCGATTAGAAAACTTTAAAATATGATCATCAAAAAAGTATCCACCATCACCAAACTCGAAGACTTAGGACGTATCCAACTTTCAAAGTCTTTCTTTATGCGTGATTTTCTCTATAGTGAAATCGCCAATTGGTACAGCGTGCCAAATTTCCCTGACCATCCTGAAAAAGCTATTTATACAGGCAAAGAACTGTGTGAACAGCTCCTTGAGCCACTTCAAGAAAAGTTCGGACGTATTGCAATTCGTTCAGCATATCGTTCACTAAGCGTCAACCAACTTGGCAATGAAAAGGGACATAACTGCGCAACCAACGAGAAAAACTTTGCCAGTCATATTTGGGACTACCCCGATGCAAAAGGTTATGGGGCAACGGCGTGTATTGTCATTCCATCATTTTTAGCACTGTATGAAAAAGATCAAGTCAATTGGCAACAACTCGCCTATTGGATTCATAATAATTTGAATTACAACCATCTACAATTTTTCCCAAAACTTTGTGCATTTAATATTGGCTGGCATGAACAGCCTGCACGAGAAATTTATAGTTATATTCAGCCCAAAGGCTATTTATTACGTGGTGAGGCGATAAATAAAGAATTTGAGCAGTTTTATCCTGATCTTATTTAGTTTTACCTTTTAAATTACCCCTCCCCCTTGCGCAGCAGTACTGCTCATCCAAGTGGGAGAAGTAGCTCCCATTACCCATTAAATGCCTAAAAAAATTTAATATTGGATATTGGAAAGGTCTTTAAAACAAACACCAGTGATAAACTGCACTGTGGTGCAAGGGAGAGATAAATATTTAAATTTTAAAATGAAGAGCAGATCAGAAATTATGCGCTCCTCACTTCATGCCTCTCAACATATTCTTAGCCCCTGCGTGATTATAATTTTTGGCTAAATTCTGCAAAATGCGCTTGGCTTGCACTTCTGCGTTTGGAAAACGACTGCGATAACTCGACACACTGGTTAAACAACGTGCCACCAACATGCCAGATTCTGTATAAATACGCGTACCCTCTGCGCCCTGTAACTTGCCATAGTTATAAGCACGTTGCGCATTATTACAGGCATTAATTTGATTACGCCCACTGTTTAAATCACGACGTGCCGCCACATATAAACGTGTCTGTTGCTGTTGTGGTGTCTCAACCACGCGTGGTGGAGCTGTTTTTACTGGCGCAACTACAGGCTCTTTTTTCTCTTCAGGTTTTTCTTTCATTTCAGCAACTTTGGTTGCATTTGTTGTTTTTGGATTACTTTGAGCTGCTTTAGGTGCAGCCTTTGCAGGTGCAGAAGCCGTGCGATAAAAACGTCGCGCTTCATCTTCAGACATTATTTTAGTGACCAAACTCACCACTCGCGCTTCACCACGCTGTTCCAACTGGCGCTCCGCCACTGGCTCAATCGATACAATCCAACTTTCGCCCTGATTACCTACACAACGGTATGCCCCAATCCCTTGCTTTACATCTCGATACGTATTGAGTAATTTTTTAGACCACGCATTTTTGACTAAACTCATTGAGCTTTTATAGGCAAGCGTTAAGCGTCCATGTTGTGACTGACAATAGCTGCCCATATATTTACGTGGAATCATAGATTCAGCAGGCTGATCTTTGCGCTGCGGCCCCCAATAATAGACATATTCTTTGGCAGCACCACTGGGCTGATTTAAGTTTTTTTGAACAATCAGTTCTTGTGCAGATGCAAAATGCTTCACCGAATTTGGGCTAAATTGATCAACTGTTGCACAACCAAATAATAGGCTGCCAATCCCCCCAATCAAGAGTAATTTTTTGCAGGTCACGTCTCAATTCTCAATTGTTTTTATATAAATGAAAATATATGAATTGGTGCAAAATAACAAATACAACACCTTGATTTTATAGTTAATTAATCATAATTTTATTTGAATCAAGTTTGATATTTTTATAAAAAAATCCAATTCATCACAGTTTTTTATGATTTTGAATACTAACACTCATATTATTTTTTATACAACTGTTCAGATCTATTTATATTTAGCAATCATGGCTCTGAACATGTGAACGCGACATCCACAACAAATCATGGATGTCGCCACCACAACTAGTGATCCAATGTCGATTCAAATGCTTTTAAACGCTTATAGATAGACAAGAGCTCAATAATGGTTGGCCAAGATGCAATCAGATACTGAAAAGATTCACGGACTTTGCCAAATACGTTTGCAATTTGCATCATCAAACCCAATGTAATAGCCCCTGCGGCAATACTTGGGAACAACACAAATAAACCGTAAATATTGTCCAATTGCATGTACCAAATGCGTACCAAGTTAAAATAGGCATAGTGGAAATATAAACGGAAATAGTTCAAACGCACTTTGCTAAACAGTTCTTTTAAACTCAGCGGATCGGCACGTTCAGCGTGATCTTCACCATAAACCAGTTCTTTACGATATGCAGCTTCGACTTTTTGGTTATTAAATTCCAGACCTGGTAACTTCGCACCCACCACAATTAACACCACTGTACCAAATACTGCCCAACCCACTGCAGCCCAAACTAAGGCATACGAAATTTCCCCCACTATAGGCAGGGCTTTGACATGCACAGACAAACTAAACAGCACAGGTAAAAATGCCAACAAAGTCATTAGGGCTTCGACTAAATTTACTCCTAAAGTTTCCATGGTTCTGGCAAAGCGCATGGTATCTTCTTGAATACGCTGTGAAGCCCCTTCAATATGTCTGAGTTTTTCCCAATGTGCGGTGTAATAATTATTCATTGCCGTACGCCAACGAAAAACATAGTGACTAACAAAAAATAAATTCAAAACCATTAAGGTCACTGCCACCATGGCGATGTATAAAAAGGTCAGCACACCTGCATAGAGTTCATTGACATCTCCACCGCCACTACTGAGCATTTTTTGAATCAGGTCATAAAATGGGTTGTACCAGGCATTCACCACAACATTGACTTGTACCCCAAACCAAATATTAAACAGGATGAATGCCGATCCCCATACAGACCAGCGCTGCCATGGGTGATTTGCTTTAAGTTTCCAGAAAATGGCAAACAGCGTCGTTGCCACAAAAAACCACAGATAAAACCATAAAAATGCAGGTGACCAAAAACGGCTGACATCGATGGGTAATGTTGCTTCGGCATAGCCTTGCGGGAAGCCAATCCAACTACCCCATGCGCTACCGCCCGAGTACCATAAAGCCAGATTGATCGCGAACCAAACAAGCAATGAAATAAAAAACCACTTTGGATTTGGAAAAAATGACTTAAACATGCAGACAAAAAGCCTTTATTTTTTAAATTGGAATGTAAAACCCAGTGCCTTCACCACTTAAAAAAGCGTGAATGGATACTTTAACTTTTATACTTTATACGCTGTTTTTTCAGCAATAATTTTATTTTTATGCTGAAAACTGTAAATTTCATCAATCGGCTATATTTTACTGCGCTGTTCATTTGCCATTCATCTAAGAAATTACATCAAATTTCAATTTCTTATATTTTTAAAATGTCAAATTATGAAGTATTGGGCAAATTTATTGCGATTTTTTGACCAACAATTCAAGTACAAAATATTTAAACCCGACACAAATTTACGATTTTGTGTAGATTATTCATCAATTTACTATATAATACAGTTGATTAAAAATAACTCATTTAGGGTGCGGTATGGAATCTCCAACAGAAAACATTGCTATTGAGCTACTTGAACCTATTGTTCTACGTAAAGAAAACTGCGCACCAATTGAATTCGAGCAAGGTACAATTTTAAAAGTTTTATTGGTTAATCCTAACTCCTACTTGGTTACCGTAGACGACGAATTTAACTTTACTGTCTCTTTAGAAGATGAAAATAAGGTGTGGCGTAAACTTTAATTACTGAGTCGCCACAAACTTTAATGATTGAATGTACGCAAAGCACATTCAATCATTAGATAAAGCTTGATAAATACGCTACTGCTTTCATGGCTTATAAAAACTAAACTTTCATTACACCTATCAATCACAGCATCCTTTTAATTTTTCAGAAGTCCACTTCGGGTATGGCTCTCTGAAAATGTTGCCTAAGATTCAGTTTTCAATCCTCTGTATATCATTGTAGATTTTGCAACAATCTCATCAAAATCACCTTTATATTGGGCAAAATGAGATAAAAATTAGCTTTAAATTTTCATCTTATTTTCTCTATAAAAATCAATAAAATATACCAATTGATCAAACCAAAACAACAACAGCAATGACTTTAAATTCACTTTTACAACTAAGCAAAACCAAAATTAATCAAAAATTATGATAAGATCATGCTTCTTGTAAAACACATTTTTTTATAAAGATGAGTTGCTTAAGCAATTTTTACTGTCTTTAGTGTGTTTTATTTTTTCTATTTTTTTAATTCACATCCTATTTTGACAAGATCTACTTGATCTCTAAATTTAGGATTGTATTTGCTTATTTTTATAATGCGGATATTTAAAATCCTGAATTGTGTCACTCAAAATTGGAGAAGTAATTAAGAACTCAAAAACTAATGGAGATAGCAATGGATCGAATTGCAATTATTGGCGCTGGCCCAAGCGGCATGGCCCAATTAAGAGCGTTTCAGTCAGCAAAGGCCAAAGGTCTACAAGTTCCTGAAATTGTATGTTTCGAAAAACAAAATGATTGGGGTGGACTCTGGAACTATACTTGGCGCACAGGTATAGATGAACATGGCGAACCTGTCCACGGCAGTATGTACCGTTATTTATGGTCAAATGGCCCTAAAGAAGCGCTAGAATTTGCCGATTATACTTTTGATGAACACTTCAAAAAACCAATCGCGTCTTATCCGCCACGCGCAGTGTTGTGGGATTATATTCAAGGTCGTGCAGAAAAAGCACAGGTGAAAGACTTAGTCCGCTTTAATACCGCCGTTCAGCATATTCATTATGATGATGCGACGCAAAAATTTACGGTTGATGTCGAAGATTACGCACAGCAACGTCATTATTCAGAACAGTTTGATTATGTTGTGGTGGCCTCTGGGCACTTTTCTACCCCGCGTGTCCCTGTTTATGAAGGCTTTGATCAATTCCATGGTCGTATTTTACACGCGCATGATTTCCGTGATGCACTGGAATTTAAAGGTAAATCAGTGCTGTTGGTGGGCAGCAGCTACTCTGCCGAAGACATTGGTTCGCAATGTTATAAATACGGCGCCAAACAAATTTACAGTTGCTATCGCAGTAAAGCCATGGGCTTTAAGTGGCCCAAAAACTGGTCTGAAAAACCACAATTACTGCGTGTAGATGAAAATACTGCTTATTTTGGTGATGGAACATCGGCCAAAATTGATGCCATTATTTTATGTACGGGCTATTTACACCACTTCCCGTTTATTGAAGATGGCTTGCGCCTCAGAACGCATAACTGCCTTTATCCACTAGGTTTATATCAAGGTGTGGTTTGGGAAAAGAATCCACGTTTGTTCTATTTGGGTATGCAAGATCAATGGTACACCTTCAATATGTTCGATGCGCAGGCATGGTTTGTCCGTGATGTGATTTTAGGCAAAATTGCATTGCCAAGTACAGATGAAATGCAAAGCCATACCCAAACCTTGTATGAAAAAGAACAACGCTTAATGAGCGATGAACAATCTGCACGTTTCCAAGGGGATTACATCAAACGCCTGATTGCGCAGACCGACTATCCATCTTTCAATATTGATGCAGTACACGATATTTTCATGCAATGGAAAAAGCATAAAAAAGAAAATATTATGGGCTTTAGAGATAAAGTTTATCGCTCAGTGATGACAGGAAAAATGGCTAAACCGCATCACACACCATGGCTTTATGCACTAGATGATTCTCTGGAAAGTTATCTAGAAGATGAAGCTCAACGTGAGGCAATGTAAGGCGTAATCTAAAAGATCAAAGTAACGAAAAAACAGCTACAAGCCTCAAAAGTTTTGCTGATGAGGCTTGTGGTTTAAAGATTTATTTCAACTTAGCGTTATTTTAGAAATAGCGCTGATTATAAGTCTGACTTAGCACGTTTTAAGGCTTGTTGCCAACGCGCTAAATGTTCTGCACGCTCTGCTTCATTCATTTGGGGTTCAAATACCCGATCTAACTGCCAAGATGCTGAAATTTCAGATAAGTCAGAAAATACACCCGCCTTTAAACCTGCCATAGCTGCTGCTCCCCAAGCGGTTGATTCCAACATTTTAGGACGTAACACAGGCACATTTAAAATATCGGCTTGGAATTGCATCAACATATCATTTTGACTAGCACCACCATCGACTCGAAGCTCTTTCAGTGGATGATCTAAATCGGATTGCATCGCAGTGAGTACATCCGACACCTGAAATGCAATGGATTCCAAGGCAGCACGGGCAATATGTGCCTTGTTGGTGCCACGTGACATTCCACATAAAAGCGCTCGCGCTTCACTGTCCCAATGTGGCGCACCAAGCCCTGTAAATGCAGGAACTAGCACTACACCATCGCTAGAAGTTACACTATTGGCAAGTTGTTCCACATCGCTGCTTTTTTGGATAATACCCAAACCATCGCGCAGCCATTGCACTACAGCACCTGCCATAAAAACACTGCCTTCAAGGGCAAAATGGGTTTGATTTTGACATTGCCACGCCAAAGTAGTGAGTAACTTATTTTGGCTAAATTGCACCTGATTGCCTGTATTAAACAACATAAAACAGCCTGTGCCGTAGGTATTTTTTGCTGTACCAACTTCAAAGCACGATTGCCCAAACAACGCCGCCTGCTGATCGCCTAAAATACCTGTAATTGGGATATTCGCCCCCAATAAACCCGTTGCGGTATCTGCAATATAGCTGTCGGATGCAATAATTTTAGGTAAAACTGATGCGGGAATTTGAAATAATTCCCGCAATTCTTCATCCCAAGTTTGGTGATGTAAATTCATCAACATCGTTCTTGAAGCATTACTCGCTTCAATGACATGCTCTGCGCCTTGGGTCAAATTCCAGATTAACCAACTGTCGATGGTGCCAAAAGCCACATGCCCCTGCTGTGCCAATGCTTTTAATCCATCGACATGCTCAAGCAACCACACCAGTTTGCCTGCACTAAAATACGGATCGATACGCAGACCTGTTTTTTCCTGAATCAATTGCATCTGGTTATTTTGAATCAAGTGATGACACCAATCAGCCGCACGACGATCTTGCCAAATTATGGCAGGTGCCAGTGGTTTGCCTGTGCGTTTATCCCACACTACAGTCGTTTCACGTTGATTGGTCACGCCAATCGCACAAATGTCTTTAGCCAAAATACCTGCAGTCGCCAAGGCTTGTTGCACCACCGCAATTTGATTTGACCAGATTTCTTGGGCATCTTGTTCCACCCAACCTGAATGTGGGGTCTGAATATGGGTTTCTCGTTGTGCCGTTGCCTGAACTTGTCCGTGTTCATTGAAGATGATAGCGCGACTAGAGGTTGTGCCTTGATCGAGTGCTAGTAAATAACTCATATTTTTTATTGTGTTTGACTTGAAAAATAAAATATTAGCGCAATTATGTAACTAAGCGCATCGAAATGTGTAATTGTGCAGAAAATACATCGTAATTTTTGCCAGCTATGCTATGATTGCGCTGTGATATGGGGATGTTATTGGCTTCGACGCTGATGATGAAGCTCATAGATGCATGCCGAGAGCGCATTTTCTCTCGTAAATCAAATTTGCATTAAAATAGTCGCAAACGACGAATCTTACGCTCTAGCTGCCTAAGGGCCGCTTGTCCGCTTCACTGAATACTTGTGGTCAGTGAACCCGACTGAAGCGCACGCACACAAGTCCGTATAGAGTTGAGCCTCGGGACTTTATACCAAACTTAGAGGATCGCACTTTAAACCCTGTTCGTCGGGTCTTAGAGTGTTAAAACAATAGACGATATCTAAGCATGTAGTATTCTCGAGTGTAGTGTTGGCGGACGCGGGTTCAACTCCCGCCATCTCCACCAAATTCTTAAATTCATATGAAGTTACATAACTAAATATGACTAAAAAAGCCTTAAACATCAGTGTTTAAGGCTTTTTCTATGGGTTTTGCGTCCAATGCTATCCAGAACAAATTGACCCAAATTTGAATAAATTGGGTCAAAATTGCGTCAATTTGACCCACAACTTTTAGATCTATAATGACCTGAAGCGAAGTACATCTCTCAAACAACCCTTGTCATAAATTTGTAATGTTTGTTGCTTATAAATTCTTAGAAATTTCAACTTTATATTTTAAGGTTCAGGAATGTCAGCAAACATCAGCTTAAAGTATCTAAATTCATTGATCAGTGATGCTCAGACTAAAGGCAATAAAATTGAGAAAATATTATTGGGCTATAAGGCTTATTATTTTTTCATGTCAGATAGTGATTTCCATAAGGCAGTGACTAGCTCTGCACTCTCGCCAAGCAAACGTAAATATAAAGACCATAAAATTAAAGTCACTCAAGACGACTATCAAGTTGAGTTAAAACTTCACGAAAAATGATCAGGATAGCTTTCTATTAAGCGATCTAGGTTCAAATTCACTTTTAGTGGTTTGAGCCTTTTTATTGGGTGGTTTATTCATCTCCAAACATTTTTCGCTTTCACTCCCCAAACCGAATAACTCCCCCGCACAACAACAAAATAGATTATATTATCCTTAATTGATAAAAAATTATGCGGAGTACACATGCAGGTATTTCCCTTAGGAAAGCGAACTATTTCCGTGATTGTGGTCATTGTAGCTCTGGTTTTATTGTTAATTTACGTGGTCTTACGCACAGGCCCATTTGCCCCTGTCAACGTCACCCTCACGCAAGTCAAATATCAATCCATTCAACCTAGCCTGTTTGGCGTAGCAACCGTTGAAGCGCGTTATAATTATAAAATTGGCCCAACTGCAGCAGGTCGCTTAAAAAACTTAAAAGTAGATATTGGCGATAACGTACAAGCAGAACAACTGTTAGGCGAAATGGATCCTGTCGATTTGGAAGATCGTTTATTGGCTCAACGTGCGATAATCCAAAAAATTACCGCTCAGCAACAAGACACTCAAATCCGTCAAAATTTTGCGCAGCAACAAGTCAATCGTTATCAACAACTAGCTAAAATCAATGCCACCAGCCAAGAATCTTTAGCCATTAAACAACAAGAGCTCGATTTGGCAACGGCGGCACTCAGCGCGATGCAACAAGAACTCAATAAAGCACGTGCAGACCTGAATACCTTACAAGCACAGCGTGATAATTTAAATTTAGTGGCCACAGCTGCAGGTGTCGTCACTGCACGTTATGCAGAACCGGGTTCAACGGTGGTAGCAGGTCAAACCGTACTAGAAATTGTCGATCCTAACTCCATTTGGATGAATGCCCGTTTCGATCAATCCAGTGCGATTGGTTTAGCTGCTGACTTACCAGCTCAAATTCATTTACGTTCACGGCAAAATAATGCTTTGGCAGGTCATGTGTTATGGGTAGAACCTCGTGCCGATGCCATTACCGAAGAAATTTTAGCTAAAGTGGTTTTTAATCAACCTCCAACGCCTCTTCCGCCTTTGGGTGAGTTAGCAGAAGTCACTATCAGCCTCGCACCATTGGCACGCAGCTTAACCATTCCCAATGCGGCAGTTCACCGTATCAATAACCAAGTAGGCGTGTGGAAAGTTGTGGCCGAAAAGCCGCAATTTGTTGAAGTTCAATTAGGACGTTCAAATTTAGCGGGCGATGTGCAAGTGCTCGCAGGCTTATCCGAAAATGATCAAGTGGTGCTGTATAGTGAAAAACCCCTACATGCCAAAAACCGTTTACGGGTTGTCAAGCAACTTGCAGGAGCAGCTAAATGATTAGTCTGGCAGGTCGTGATATTTTCCATTCATGGGGTAAATTTGTATTTACTGGCTTTGGACTCGGCTTGCTGATTGGTGTGACCTTAATTATGGCTGGCGTGTATCGCGGCATGGTAGATGATGCCAAAGCCCTGCTGAATAACAGTGGTGCTGACCTATGGGTAGTGCAGCAAGATACACTTGGCCCTTATGCAGAACCTTCAAGTGTGCGTGATGATTTATATCGCAGCGTGATGAATATCCCCGGGGTGGCGCATGCTTCAAATATTACTTATTTAACCATGCAAGTGCATCATCAAGATAAAGATATTCGCTCGATGGTGGTCGGGATTCAAACAGGTGAACATGCGTGGAATAACTTGGGGTGGCCGCCACATTTATTGGCAGGACGTCAATTGACCCGCGGGCACTATGAAGCCGTAGCCGACATGAGTACGGGATTAAAGTTGGGTGATCGTATTAAAATCCGTCGTAACACCTTTACCGTGGTGGGTTTAACCCGACGCATGGTGTCTTCGGGTGGTGACCCGATGATTTTTATTCCGCTGAAAGATGCACAACAGGCGCAATTCCAAAAGGACAATGCTGCCATTTTACAAGACCGTAGACGAATTGCAGTAAACCCAATTTATAACCGCCCTGCTTATCCTGACTTGCTTGAAAGCGTACTCAATGCACAAAGTAGCAACCGTTATGTGAATGCTATTTTAGTCCGTTTAAATGCAGGTGCTTCAGCTGAAGAAACAGCAGCACATATTCAGCGTTGGCAACAACTAACAGTCTATACCCGCCCGCAGATGGAACACATTTTAATCAGCAAAATGATTGCCACATCCGCCAAACAAATTGCCATGTTTTTGGTGATTTTGGCCTTGGTCAGCGCCGCGATTGTGGCATTTATTATTTATACCCTGACTATGGACAAAATTCGTGAAATTGCGGTCTTAAAATTAATTGGCACACGCAATCGCACAATCGCTTGGATGATCTTGCAACAAGCACTCGCGCTTGGATTAATTGGGTTTGCTGTTGGTAAAATCAGTTCAACCTTTGCCGCACCATATTTCCCGAAATATGTCTTATTGGTTCCGCAAGATTCTATTTTTGGATTTATTGCGGTGATGCTGATTTGCATGTTAGCCAGTTTGGTTGCAATTCGGATGGCACTGCGCATTGACCCTGCCGAAGCAATTGGGGGATAACATGACACACGGCATTTTAATTGAAGGTTTAAAAAAGCGTTTTGGACAAGGTGACAATGCCTTTTATGCCTTAAAAGATGTCAATATGCAGGTTGCATCCGGTGAAGTGGTTGGGCTGATTGGCCCCTCAGGTTCGGGTAAAAGCACCTTGCTCAAATGTTTAGGTGCCGTGATTGATCCTACCGAAGGACGCATGACTTTGGGCGATGAGGTGATTTTTGATCAACGTTGGTTAGTCAAAGACTTAAGTGCCTTACGCCGCGATAAAATTGGTTTTATGTTCCAAACCCCGTACTTAATTCCTTTTTTAAATGTTTTGGATAATGTAGCGCTGCTGCCGATGTTAGCAGGCGTAGCCAATGACATTGCCCGCGCCCGCGCATTGGAAATTTTAACGGCGCTCGATGTGCAGCATCGGGTACATGCCATGCCTGGGCAATTGTCTGGTGGTGAACAACAGCGTGTCGCCATTGCACGTGGTTTGATTAATCAACCGCCTGTGATTTTAGCCGATGAACCCACTGCACCATTGGATAGTGTACGCGCGATGACCGTGATTCGCTTATTACACGAAATGGCAGAAAAATTTCAAACTGCAATTATTGTAGTCACACATGACGATAAAATCATCCCTACCTTTAAACGCTTGTACCACATTCGAGATGGTGTGACTTATGAAGAACAAGGCGAAGGACGTCCTTTTAAGTAGGCTCTAAAGTTTTCAGCGCTGGAAACTGATGTTTTAGCTCAATATCAAAAGCAATAAAATATCTGCATTTCAAGTTACATGCGACACAATGCCAAAAAACGGTTGATGTGGTATTCTGATAGCATCAGAAATGCAAAAATATAATACTTACTAGCTTCATACTGTTCTTGGAATTTAATCAAAATACGCATATATTGATTAAATAGAGCAATTTATTCTTAATCCAAGAATTGACGCGCTAACCATGAAACTTAATCACCTAGAGGTTTTAGATATGTCAACTAGAAACCGAACCAATGAAAGTGAAATCGCTACAGCTGCAGCTGACGTTTTGCGTGAACGCTTCATTGCAGTAGCTCACAGTGATCGAGTACTTTATGTGGAAAATGATGCCTTAGTCAGCAAAACCCCGAATGGCAAACCAGTTTTAATCAAACAGTTATCTGGTCGGAACCCTGATCTAGCCCGCCAGTTTAATGGTCGCAGAACCTTTAAAATTAGAAAACGTAACATAGAGGCTACTGCAGAATAATTTATGTTGCCAAAAACACCTCGAATCAGAATGTTTGCGGGTCCAAATGGATCGGGCAAAAGTACGATGATTAATGGTTTAGATAGCCGTTTATCTAAATTGTTTTTGAATGCTGACAACCTTGAGCGCGATCTTAAAGCCACACCCATTCTTGATCTAAGTCAATTTGATATACGCATTAATGCAAACATATTGGTTGATTATCTTACTCAAGCAAGTCGACCACTAAAAAATGCAGATGGTACTCTAAGCAAAAGTCCTCTCCTCTCAGTAGATCCTGTGATTGATGGAAGCTTAATCGACTTAAGCGGGAACACGATTGATTCCTACCTCGCAGCCCGAATTCTTGATGTCATCCGTAAAGAGTTACTTACGCTTAAGGTTGGATTTACATTTGAAACCGTAATGTCTCATGAGAGTAAAATCGAGTTTTTGCGAGATGCTAAAACGCAAGGCTATCGTACCTATTTATACTTTGTGACGACTGAGGACCCTGATATTAATGTGGACCGAGTTAAACAACGTGTGAAAAATGGTGGTCATCCAGTCGAAGAAATTAAAATCCGTGAACGCTATTTCCGCACTATGCACATGTTGATTGATGCGATTGAAATATCCGACCGAGCGTATTTATTTGATAACTCAAGTAATGCGACCAAGAATATGGCTTCTTATATCTGTGAAGTGACTAACGGAGATACATTGATCATTAATCCAGATTTTAAAGGAGAGTTTCCGATCTGGTTTGAAAAATATGTACTTGTTCATTTGGTTGATGAAGAATAAAAAAACCGCGCTTGAATCATTCAAACGCGGTTTTTTAAATATTCACAGGTCAGTAAACTGAACCCATCGGCATCTTACTCAGCCAACATTTTACTCAGTATTCATAGCCATTGTTGATTGACCATTGCTGCAATTTGCCATAATAGATTTCATCGTTGAACAGTAGGTCTGCTTTAGAGGCAGCATTACTTTCTTCAGTTGGGCAGAAACCATCATCACAATCGGCATCGACAACCCAGCAACCACGAACGAACAATACTTTATTGCCTTCTTGCTCCAGTTGTTTCTGAACGCGATCAATCGCTTCATGTAAGTCATCTGCGCCTAAATATGCGGTCAAATACGCATAAGAGCCTGTTTCATCGGATGCTTTGCGGAACTCGACACCCACACAAAATAAATGTTTTTTCATTCTTGGCTCCTTGTCATCTTATACAGCTAAACTAATCTTTAATTTGGTCTAGGTCTAGTGCTTTTTCTTACACTTAACAATACGTTACCTATTCACAATACTGCAGTTCAAAGTAAAAACATAGTATCCAAATATTAGACTTAAGCCATAATCGCTGTATAAATGAGGTAGAACGCAACACCAATAACTGTCGTAGCAAATACCTTTTGTACAGTATTGCTATTCATGCGATGTACCAAAGTACGTCCAAGTAACATCCCGACAATACATGCCAGAACAAAGGTGATGGTGACTGCCATTGGGTACTGAAAGCCATCTAAAACGTGTGCTGAAATACTCACGCCACCAATCAGAAAAATAATCATCAAAGAGGTTGCGACGATACTGCGCATATCCAAATCGGTAAATTTACGCAATAACGGCACAATAATAAAACCACCGCCCACACCCAACAAACCCGTCAATAAGCCTGCAATTACACCCACACCACCAAGCAAAGACGCCGTTTTAACATTCCAAATTAAGCGTCCTGTGTTTTGGTTTACCTTACACGGTGGATTAGTTTGGTCGTTGACCTTATTAAAGAAAATACGATACGCCACAATAAACATGACCAGACTGAACGCCAGTGTTAACCACATGGGCGGCACAATACCTGCCAAATGCACCCCATAACGTGCAGATGGAATACTGATTAAGGCAATCCACAATGCAGCACGATAACGCACAATACGTTTGAACAAGCCTTCAACTGTGCCAACCAAAGCTGCCAAAGTGACTGCCAATAAACCCACGGGTGCAGCCTGCGCCACAGTCCAGCCTTGGCTTGCCATAAGAGCAGGAACGGCAAGAATACCGCCCCCTGCCCCTGTCAAACCCAGCAAAGTACCAATCGCCAAGCCTTCTAGGATTAACATCCACATGCGTATTTCCCCCTATTCCATCACTATGTTGTGCTGTGCAAACATCACTTGCCACAAACTTTATTGGCAGGCAAAGCCACATCAATATGTTTTGGATAAGGCAGGTTTAAATTCTGCATGAGGGTAATAAATTCCGCTTTGGTACGTCCTTGTCCTAAACGCGAGTTATTGCGTTTTTCCTGCCCAACGGTAGAAGATAAACGCCCTTTATAGTCATGCCCTGGATACACCAAAGTGTCATCAGGCAAGCTAAAAATTTGTAGATGAATGCTGTCATATAAAGTCGCTGGGTTGCCTTCCTGAAAGTCAGTACGACCACAACCATCAATTAACAACGCATCGCCAGTGAATACCATGCCATTGACCACATAGCTGGTACAGGCGTTGGTATGACCCGGGGTATAACGTGCTTCAATCAATAATTCACCCACACGAATGGCGCTGCCATCGGTAATGAAAATATCGCCACACACCACACCTGAATTACGATGTAATACAGTTTTACAACCAAAACGTGTTCTGAGTTCGTTGGCAGCAGTAATATGGTCAGCGTGTACGTGCGTATCTAAGCTATACACCAATTGCAAATCATGCTGTTCTAGAAAAGCAGCATATTGCTCAACCTCTGAAATTACAGGGTCAATCAGCACCGCTTCACGGGTTTGTTCAGATGCCAATAAGTAAGTATAGGTCGAGCTGTCAGCTTCAAAAAATTGATGAAAGATCATGAGATAGATACTGAGTTTTATATTTTGTTATTCTTAATTTTGCAAATATAGTGCCAACTTAATCTCTTTTAAATATATTAATAAAATACAATATATTAAGAGATATTGTTTAATTTAGATCATCCTCCATGTTTCACATCTGTTGCATTTTATGTTTCAATTGAATCACCAATGAAACAAAAGATGAAACATTATGAATGCGATACATGACTTTGAACAACAAGCCAGTCTTGAAAGCTTTTTGTTTCATTTACAACAACTTTGTCCAGACAGTTTGCTCTATGTTTATGACGACATTGCTCAAACATGGATTTATGAATATGCACAAGACGCTTCTGTTTCTGCAGCTACGGGTAAAACATTAAAAAACCAATTATTGAAATTAAAACTACAATCACAATCAGCATCACAACCACAGACAGGTCTGCTGCAACTCCCGAATAGTGCTAAGGCATGGCACTACCACAGCTTAAATATTCGTGTCCATACAGCCGATTTCACAGGATGTTTATTCTTTCTGCAGCCTAGCGTTGCAACAGTGTCATCACAAACACTCACCCCATCTGCCCAAGCACAAAATAGTTTGGCGGAGTTTTTCCATAGTGATTCGCCACAAATGCAGCATATGTATTCCATTATTGAACGGGTAGCGATTACTGAGTTTCCTGTTTTGGTGCGTGGTGAATCTGGTAGTGGTAAAGAGTTGGTGGCGCAAGCAGTACATGCACGCAGCCAACGGCATACACAAGTCTTTATTGCGATTAACTGCGCGGCTTTAAATGCCAATATTTTAGAAAGTGAATTGTTTGGGCATGTGAAAGGTGCATTTACAGGGGCAATTCGTGAGCATAAAGGTGTGTTTGAACGTGCTGCAGGTGGTACTTTATTTTTAGATGAAATTGCAGAAATTCCACTGGAACTGCAAGCCAAATTATTGCGAGTATTAGAAACGGGCGAATTCACCCCTTTGGGCGGTGAAAAAGCGATTAAATCGAATGTCAGAATTATTACCGCAACCCATCGCGCTTTACGTGAAGAAGCGCGTTTAGGCAGATTTCGCCAAGATTTACTTTATCGTTTACGGGTGATTCCAATTTTTGTGCCACCACTACGTGAACGTAAACAAGATATCCCTAAAATTGCAGCATTTATTTTGCAACAACAAGCCCAGTTTCAGGTCACGCCACATTTGACCGAGCAAGTACTGAAGGTATTAATCAATTACGACTGGCCGGGCAACGTGCGTGAATTAAAAAATACCTTGCTGTATGCATTGACCATGTCAGCAGGTAAAACGGAAATTGATCAACACGATTTACCCGATGAAATTGTGCATGCTAGTTTGAAACTCGCCACAGCTCCCCCAACGCCACAACCTATTGAGCTGCCCATCAAAACCAACAATAAAGTAGATAAAGACACACTGCAGGATTTACTGGAAAAATATCAGGGGCAAACTGAATTGGTGGCACAAGCCTTGGGCATTAGCCGAACCACCTTATGGCGTTATCGAAAAAAATATCATTTATGAGGCGGAAGTTTGCTGAATAAAGGACGCTTTGCTTTGATCTGCATATTCATAAATGGTGTCTAAATCTTTTTGAATGGCAGCTGCGACTCGGCTAGGCATCAACTGATTAAGTTTTACAAAGACTTTTTCAGGATAACCGACCTGATAGGATTGACGGTCTGTTTGTAAAAATTGATACAGTTCTTGTGCCACAAATTCAGGTGAATCCACTTTTGTACCCATTTTGATATTCATTTCAATGACATCGGGATTAATCATACTGGTATTGGTCGAGCGTGGGGAGAAATATCTAAAACGAATGGCAGTCTGACAATACTCTCGCGCCAACGCTTCAGTTGCACCACGCAAGGCAAACTTACTGGCGCAATAACTCACATAGCCAGGATAGCCGATGCTGCCAAAAGTCGAGCCAATATTGATGATCTGACTCGGCTGACTGTCCGACATATATGGAATCACATCCTGAATCAGTTGCAGCGGATAAGCCACATTGACCAACATCATTTGCTCAATGGTATCCTGTGATTGCTGCGCAAACAGACGAAAATCATTCATGCCTGCATTGTTAATATAGTAATGAATCGGCTGTTTTAATACGGCAAGTGCCTGAATAAAATCATGACGACTGCTGGCATCAATTAAATCACAACGCAGACTGTGTAATTGCAACTGAGGATACTGCTGCGCCAGACTTTGCTCTAGTTGTTGCAAGGTGTCTTGCTTACGCCCAACCAAAATTAAGTTTAAGCCTTTTTTAGCAAAATGATGCGCAATCGCATGACCAATCCCGCCTGTTGCCCCGAAAATCACCGCAGTTAAATTTGACATAAAAGATACTCTCAATTTTAAGATATTCGATACAACTCAATTATAAAAATGCAGGATTCAGTCCCAAGCCCATACAAATATAGAGTTTACGATCTTCTAATGGCACCAATATTTCACGTCTGCCATGCATAAAGCGCTTGTTATCAATGAGCACCACATCACCATCTTGCCAGTCAATTTCTGAGGTTTCACGCTCGCATCGCTCTGCCAACTCTTCCAATAATTCCGCTTGGATTTCGCTGCCATCGGCAAAGTAAAAACGCGGCTTTTCGTAATTATAAGAAGGCCCCAACAAGGTGTTGGCAAAGGCAGGCACAGCTTTTAAATTGTCATGGCGAATCATCGGCATGCTTAAATCGTACTGTACGCCTTCATCATGCGCAGGGCGAATCCGTTGTCTAGGAATCATCTCAATAAAATGAGCGAGTTCCTGCTGCCCGACCTGTACGGCATCGGCAATATTGAGTGCTGTCGCCACATACTTTTGCCACATCGCTTTGGGTAAGTAACGGCTGATGGTCATCGGTTCAGCAAATTTCTGCTTCAGTGTGTCAGGCAGTTTTTGCCATACCTCATGTCCATCACATAAAGTAGTCTGCGAACCACGCGAAGCACTTTTTTCACTAAAAAAAGCAATAATATCAGGCGGCATTGGGGTTGAACCATTTTCTATATGCAGTCCCATTGCCTGTGTACCTGCATCTACTTTTTGCGATTGTCGGGTCACATTTTCACGTGCAGGGTCATAGGTCAGCTTTTGGCAAATATTGCTCATCAGCCCACTAAACGCATTCACATCATAATGTTCATTTCTAAGTAAAACCCAACCGTGATCCACCAAACGATCTTTAATTTGTTGTGGGGAATGTTTGAATTGCTGTTGTGCAATATTCATGTGATTTCTCTCTATCTCTATTGATGACTGACAGGTTGATGTCTATCTGTGAAACATCTCCAAGATCAGCCATTAAATACGTTGTAGGATGTGCCAAAGCTGTCTGATACTGTTGCTGAATGACTGCTCTACGCAATTTTCCGTTATCGGTTAACATCTGATTATTTAAAGAAAAAGGTTGTTCAGCACGGCACCAGTGTTTAATTTGGGCATAATCAGGCATACGGGTATTGGCACGATAAATCGCGGCTGCCAATTGCGCATCTGAACGATGTTCCTCGGCATAAATCACTGCAGATAATGACGGCTGCGCTTCACCAAACACGGCAATCTGTTGAATTTCAGGCTCACTCAAACTGTTCGATTCAACCCATTCTGGTGAAATATTGCGCCCAAAACTGCTGACAATAATTTGCTTGATACGCCCCGTGATATATAAATAGCCATCTTCATCAAAATAACCTGCATCGCCTGTGTGAATATCGGCTGATACCGCATCCTGCTCACGCCCAAGTTCATGCATATATCCCAACATGGCACTGCCCTTGACCACCACTTCTTGATTGGCAGCAATTTCGACTTGAACATGCGGCAATACGCGGCCAACACTGCCAATTCTGCGAGCTTCAGGCAGGTTTAAACTCACGACCGATGCACATTCAGACAGACCATAACCTTCATAAACAGGTAAATTGAATTGCTGACACTGCTTGAGTAAATCTGCAGACACCTTGCCACCACCCACGGCAATAAACTTCAAAGTGCGCAAGCCCAAATCGCCGTGTTGATGGATATATTCCACAATCGCTTTGAGCATTTGCGGCAATAAAATCACGCTTTCAATGCGATATTGCTGCACGGCATCGACAAAGCGTGAAACATCAAACTCATGGTTGGACAGCAAACCGAACTGGCTGACTTCACCCACCACCGCTGCACGTCCCATGTGAAAAGGCACACACACGCCTGCGATATTTTCAAGCAATGTTGCAAATGGAATTAGACACAAATGCCGCCCAAGCTGGCTACTTTGTAATGCCTGACTTAAAGAGTGTGTAATTGAATTGATGGTGGCTTCTGCCAAACACACACTTTTGGGTGTACCTGTACTGCCCGAGGTATAAGTAATTTTTGTAGGCTGCTCAGCAGAATTTGGGGATAAATGCGGTTGTGCTGTTTCAACGCTTAGACGAAACAACTGCCCTTGATATAAATCTGATGGTGGCAAAACCTGTGCCTGAACTGCATCAATCATCTCCAACAAAGCTTCTGGAATAGCAGTATTTCCAATAGCCGAGTTAACATTGGACGGAGTATCGCTTTGTGCAGTATCCGTCAAAATACACAGCAACTCCGCTTGGCTGTCTTGCAGTAAATGTTGCACTTGTGCAGCAGTAAAAAATAAAGGCACAGGAATGACTGTCATTGCAGCTTTACGTGCGGCTAAATCGACCACAATCCAATCGGCCTGATTCACACCCCACAACGCCAAACGCTGTACTTGATAAGTTGCCAATTCTGCACTGAGCAACTCAACCCGTTGCTGTAATGTGGCATAACTCAGTGTGGTTTGTGCCGTCACAATTGCTTCACGCTCAGGGTCTGTTTGAGCATAGTGATTCAGGTTTTCAAATAACTCATTCATCTTTCAATTTCCGCCTTTCTGCATGACCTTAGGCATAAAAACAATATTGCTGTTGCGTGACCGCCAACGCTGCTGCAACGTCAATCGCCAGTACATAAGGCTTCTGTTGGTAATAACTGCCCCATTGATGCTGTGCATCGCCCAAGGCTTCGGGGTTGGCTTTTTCTAGTACCTGAAAATGCAAACCCATTTGCTGTAACACATAGCGCACTGCTGCTGTTCCTGTGCAAACTGCCCACGACACATTGTTCTGCGATAAGTGAAAGACCAAAAAAGCCACCATCAATTTGGCTTTGCTCATGTCTTGCGCTGCCAAGTTGCCAATTTCAACAATCTGCGCGCGCGTTACAGGCACTTGGCTCAATTGGGTTAAAATGGTTTCAATGGGTGCACCTAAATACTGTTCCAAAAAGGCTTGGTTTGCGCCCAATGGTTGCATGCCAATCACCACTTGCATGTCGTGGTTTACATAGCCTGCAAACAAGGTATCTGAAAAAGTATTTATGGATGCCTGATGGACTTTTTGGTATTTATCTCGAATAAAATGCTCTAATGCCAAGCGTTGTTTGCTAGCATCTTGGGTCACAGTTGTCACATTTAAATGTTGTGCTGTTGTGTGTGCTTGAATCACCGAGGCATAGCTGTGTAATACATCTAAATGTGGCTGTTCTAGGTTCAACTGTTTTGGGTTCGTTTGTGGTTTATACGGCTGCGCTACAGATGCATACCCGTTGAATTGTTTTTTATTTTTTTTCTGATGAAAATTCGCATCCAGAAAATGCGTTTGACTGGATGATTGAGCATCAAAATTAAATTTGATCATGTGCATCACATTGGATAGAAAATAACTCAATGCTCAAGATAGAAATCTAAACTTAAAGAAAACTTAAGTCGCTACAAACTGTCACAATTCAAAAAACTCTTCATGCACACAAAAAAAGGAGATGATCACTCAACTCCTTATATGTTTAAAACAATAAACTAATCAAAAATAAACAGTCATCCAATTATGCAAAACACAATTGTTCGCGCCCTACCTTAGATTTTAATAGGCATAAGACGCAATTGCCGTTGCAATTGGTTTATCTTCATCATTGACCATCGTCATACGCATGGTGCAGCCTTTACGCCCTAAACGCAAAGTTTCCGCACGGGCAATAAAATACTTGCCGCGTCCCGGTGCTAAGTAATCCACCCGCATATCTACCGTAGCCAAACGGGTGACTTTTTTTATGGTATCGGGCAAGTCGTCAGGTTCAGTTCTTTTATATAACTCACCCATCGCCACAATACCGCCCACACTGTCCAAAATGGTTGCAGCAACACCACCATGTAAAATTTGGAAAGCCACGTTGCCCACCATATACGGTTGCATCTCAATATAGGCTTCAATTTGACCATCGACCACACGCATGCTCATGCCATTGTGTTGAAAAAATGGCGATCCATTAAATGCATTGACCAATTGTCTTAGCACGACATCAATATCGACTTTCGCGCCTAAATGTATATTCCCAGTCCAATTTTTCTCTGCATTACTCATAACGTGCCCAAAAGTCCAAACAACTCAATTTACCAACAATAAAAACAGCCAATGTATGCCCAAATGAAATTTAAGGGGCTACAATAGTCGTCTAGTTTAATACTGATCAGTGAGATTTTTATGACCTATACGTTCAATCGCCCTGCATTTCCTGCCACTCGTATGCGTCGTATCCGTAAAAATGATCAATTACGCGCCATGGTTCGCGAAACTCACTTAACCACAGATCACTTGATTTATCCTGTATTTGTTTTACCAGGACAAAATCAAACCCAAGATATTCCAAGTATGCCCAATATTCAGCGTTTATCGGCAGACTTATTACTCAAAAAAGCCGAGCGTTTAATGCAGTTGGGCGTGTCTAAACTGGCATTATTTCCAGTCACACCACAAGAAGACAAAAGCCTGACCGCAGAAGCAGCATGGCGTGAAGATGGTTTGGTGCAAAACACGCTACGCCTGCTGAAAAAAGAATTGCCAGAAATGGTCTTAATTACCGATGGCGCACTCGACCCATACACCACACATGGTCAAGATGGCATTATTGATGACACAGGCTATGTACTGAATGATGAAACCGTTGAATGTCTAATTAAACAGGCTTTAAGCCATGCCGAAGCGGGTGCAGATGTGGTTGCGCCAAGTGACATGATGGATGGCCGTATTGGTGCGATTCGTCAGGCGTTGGAAAGCAACGGGCATATCTATACCTCTATCATGGCTTATTCAGCCAAATATGCCTCTAGCTTTTACGGTCCTTTCCGTGATGCAGTCGGTTCTGCCAGCAACCTAAAAGGCGGCAACAAATACAATTATCAAATGGATATTGGCAACCGTGCCGAAGCCTTGCATGAAATTGCACTGGATATTCAAGAAGGTGCAGACATGGTGATTGTAAAACCAGGCATGCCTTATTTAGACATTGTACGTGAAGTGAAAGATAACTTTGGTGTGCCAACCTTTGTCTATCAAGTGAGTGGTGAATACGCCATGCTTGCCGCCGCGATTCAAAATGGCTGGTTGTCAGACAGCGTGATTATTGAATCGCTCATGAGTTGCCGCCGTGCAGGTGCAGATGGTATTTGGACGTATTTTGCCGAAGAAGCAGCACTCAAACTTAAAGATATGGCATAAACAGGCGACTTTCATGCACATCGCAATCATTGGTGCGGGCATCAGCGGTTTATTGTCTGCACTCGAACTGGTAGAGCAAGGCTGCTCTATCAGTATTTTTGATCAACAACAAGCAGCACAAGCGGCGTCATGGGCGGGCGGTGGAATTCTTTCTCCCATGTATCCGTGGCGTTATCCTCAAGCGGTCAATGACTTAGCCCAATTTGCCAAACCGCAGTACCAAGCATGGAATGAAAAACTCAAACCTATTACAGGCATTGATTTTGAAATCCATGAAACAGGCATGTTGATTTTTGATGAAGATGATTTTGAGATTGGTATAAATTATGCCGAACGTCATCATGAACCGATGCAGCAAGCTGAATGTCTGAATCGGGAACAGCTCGAACAAATTAACCCGCATATCCACCCCAAATTTAAACAAGCCCTGTATTTCTCACAACTTGCCAATGTGCGCAATCCGCGTTTATTACAATCGCTCACGCAATATTTGAAACAACATCCGCGCGTGCGATTTTTTGAACACTGCCCAATTCAGCAATTTCAGATCACTGAAGATCGTATTCAAGCCATTCAATCTGCCGATGGTCGCTTGCATCGTGCAGATCATATCGTACTTGCGACAGGTGCATGGTCACAGCACTGGGCGGCACAACTGGGTTTAGAGATTCCTGTACAGCCTGTACAAGGGCAAATTGTGTTATTTAAAACCCCTGCACAATGGTTGCCAAGCATGTGCATGAACAAGGTGATGTACTTGATTCCACGTCAAGATGGGCATGTGCTATGCGGTTCCAGTATGCGTCACGTTGGTTTTGACACCACACCAAACCCGCAAACCCAACAAGATATTTTAACGGCTTGTTTTGAAATGGTGCCTGAATTGGCACAGTTCCCCATTGTGAAACAATGGGCTGGTTTACGTCCAGGCTCGCCTACAGGTGTGCCGTATATCGGCAAAGTGCCAAGCCTAAATAATGTATGGATGAATTTCGGACACTTCCGTAATGGCTTATGTATGGGCACTGCTTCAGCGCAGTTATTAAGACAGCTCATGCTTGGGCAAGAAACGATTGTTGATCCTGCCGCTTATGATCCAAAGCAGTTACAGCCCACCTCAATCTGTGCATAACACTCAGCAGCATCCTCTGTTTAAGTAGAGGATCATGCACCCAGACAAGCCGCTAGCGCCTGTTCAAGTTTTGGATATTGAAAGCAATAGCCTGCTTGTTCTAACGCTTGTGGTTTAACATATTGCCCATTCAGCACCAATTGCGATTGCTCGCCCAATAACCAACGCAAGACAAAAGCAGGTAACACCAAAAATGGACGACGTTTTAAAAGCCGAGCTGCGGTTTCGGCAAAGTCTTGCTGACTGGTTTTTTCAGGTGCAACCACATTCAAAATTTTGGCGTCTACAGGTTGCGTCATTAACCAGTGAATGGCCTGTAAAACATCTTGTATATGCACCCATGCAACAGGCTGCCGTCCATGCCCAATCCGCCCGACGGCATTTAAACGAATTGGTAATAACATTTGCGGTAAAATGCCACCACCGCGCCCAAACACCACGCCCAAGCGCATAATTTTAGTATTTTGCTGGCTGAAGCTTAACGCAGCCTGTTCCCATTGCTGGCACAACTGCGACATAAAAATATCTTGTGCTGCACTGTGTTCGGTACATACTGCTGACCATTGTTCCTGCGGGTCAATTCCGTAATACCCCACTGCCGAGCCTGAAATAATACACTTGGGGAAAATACGGCGCTTTTCAAGATATTGATATAAGTGCAGTGTGGTCTGAACTCGACTATCAAGCAATTTTTGTTTGCGTGCTGCTGTCCATCTGCCCTGCCCAATACTTTCTCCCGCCAAATTAATCACATAATCAATTTGGTCGGTTTCGAGTTCATCTAACTGCTGAATCCAGCGTAATTGTGGATGTTTGGATACTCGATTGGGCTGTCGGGTTAGCCCCACCACCCGATAATCCTGTTGCAATAAAAACGGCAACAATTGTGAACCAATAAAACCACTTGCCCCTGTTACCAGTACCAAAGGTTTATGCATCTTCCAATCTCAGCATGATGAAAAATATAGTTTTAGCTATACGTGATTTAGACTGAATGTTCAAGTCTAAGCAAATCATCATCACATAACTGATCATGTATATTTGAAGAAAATCAGATATTAACAACTTCTTTTATCAGCCAAACATTTTAACTGCCATACGCTGTGCCTGTTTACCATAAAACCAATAGGTCAGCAGATACAATGGAATTGCGATCAACAAGAACATGATCACCACCACGCTTATAAATTGTGGCTTTTGCAAATATTGTAAAAAATCTTGCCAAATGCTTGGGTTTTGGCGAGAGAATATGGCCAAACCTAATAATAAAAATGCCAAGTTATAGCCCCAGAAAATCAGGCTAAATCCCAAAGTAAATGTCTTGCGTTCCTTGTCATTCGGTGCGCGGCGTTGTTGTTTTAAAAACTTATACAGCACTAAAATCATGGCAACCAAATAAGGCACTGCAGTTAAAATCCCGCCTACACCCGCAGGTAATAATGCAGCCAATATGCCACAAATACAGGTCATCACAAAGCAATACAAGAAAAACCAGAGAAAATAACGGCTTAGCGATACCATGAAGAAGACTCAGACAAAAGATTCAGCCTAGTATAAAAAAAATTGGTTTTTTTTTCATGAAATTGTCAACCGAATACAAAAGCCTGACGTTATATAGGCTACAAGGTCACAACAACCGTTAATGTGTATGGCATCCACAATATTTTCGGTGACCTACTAAAGCAATAAATCGCATACAGTCATGCTTTGAACAGCAGCCCAAGCTTTACTGTATCGCAAGTTTTTCTTTGACCGACGATTTCATCATCACTCGAATCGTCGGTCTTTATTTTTTAAGACCTTTTTTATCTCGCTTATTTAGCATCAGACTTTGACTATTCCTATTTTTCTATACAGATCGCGACAGATTTTATTTTCTCTTCTCTTTAAAATTTCTGCGACCTAAATTGTCGCTTTAAAAGCAGAAAACTGGTTTTTTGCCGCAGTGTTGCGCTCAGTTATGTTAAGTTATCTCATAATTCAACATCAAGATTGGAACACGCATGGCTGTTCATTTTTTACATACGTCTGATTGGCATTTGGGGCAATTTTTCCATCACCATGATCGTGAATATGAACATACTGAATTTTTGAATTGGCTCTTAACTCAAATTAAAAGCAAACAGCCGAATGCCCTGCTCATTGCAGGCGATATTTTTGATGTAGTGAATCCTGCTTCGAGCGCTCAAAAACAACTCTACCAATTCCTTACCGAGGCGCATGCACTTGCGCCACACATGCAAACCTTAATGATTGCTGGTAATCATGACTCTGGCTATCGCATTGAGCAAGTTGAACCCTTTTTAGATCGCTTCAACGCCAAAGCCGTGGGCGTGATTGGCAAAACAGCTGAGCAAAAATTAGATTTAGATAAACTCTTAGTGCCTATTTATGATGCTGCGCAAAATATTGTGGCCTGGTGTCTGACCCTGCCCTATTTACGCAGTGCAGAAATTACAGGTTTAAATGAACATAGCAGTGACAATCAATCTGCAGTTGCTTATTTGCATCAACAACTCATTGCAGAAGCCAAAGCCCGTAAACAGCCCGATCAAGCCTTAATTTTAATGTCACATGCGCACATGCAAGGCGGCGAAACCTCCGACTCAGAACGCCCCATTGTAGTGGGGAATGAAGAGGCCTTATCGACTGCACTGTTTGATGAGGTGATTGACTATGTCGCACTCGGACACTTACACAAACCGCAACAGGTCGGACAGCCGCATATCCGTTATAGCGGTTCACCCATTCCCTTATCATTTAGCGAGCTGAATTATAAACACCAAGTTCTTGAGGTCAGAATTGATCCGTTGCAGGCAGATGCACAGCGTTTCCAATATGAAAGCTTGCTTATTCCACGCACGGTAGAGCTGCTTCGGATTCGCTGCGAACTTTCTGAATTAATCACAGAACTTCATCAATTGCCAAAAGATGAAATTGCAGAAGTCTGCGCACGGCATTTTTTAGAAATTGAATATATCAGCGATGCGCCACCACCCATTGATTTACGTCAACAAATTGAACAAGCACTACCTGCCAACCGCTATCGTTTACTGCGTATTGCACGACGGTTTCAAAATAGTGAAAACTCGAACTTGCAACAATCAAAAATTGATTTAGAACCGCCAACGCCTGAAAAATTATTTTTAGATTTATGGGAAAAAATGGGCTATCAACCAGACCCAGAAGTGAGCCAAGATTTTTTACAGCTTTTGGCCGAAGCCCAACAAGAACTTGATCAGAATAAAGCTTAAGGATTTGCCATGAAAATTTTACGTTTAAGTTTAAATAATTTGGCATCTTTGGCAGGCACTCATGTCATCAATTTTGAAGATGAGCCATTAGCACAGGCAGGTTTAATTGCAATTACGGGCAAAACGGGTGCAGGTAAATCGACTTTGCTGGATGCCATGTGTTTGGCACTTTATGATGAAATTCCACGTTTAAGAGGTGCTACAGGCAGTCTGACCGATACCGCAGGCAAAGAAATTTCCTTAAAAGACTCTAAACATATTTTACGTCGTGGTACGACTTCTGGCTTTGCAGAACTTGAATTTATCGCGCTCGATCAAAAACGCTATTCGGCACGTTGGCAAATTCGTCGTGCGCACAACAAAGTGGATGGCAACTTAAAAGTTGAACGTGCCATTACCTGTCTAGATGAGCAACGGGTTTTAAATCAAAGAATTTCTGAAGCTACGCCAATTGTAGAGCAGTTAATTGGCTTGAGCTTTGAGCAGTTCACTCGAGCAGTATTATTGGCACAATCGGAAGTCGGGGCATTTCTAAAAGCCAAAGACCATGAACGGGCAGATTTGCTTGAATATTTAACCAATTCGCAAATTTTTACCGAAGTCAGTAAACGTGCAGCCGTTAAATTTAGTGAAATTAAACAAAAGCGAACAGATCTTGAAAATGTCATGGGGCATGTGGTGCTCCTCAGCGATGAAACACTAAAAGACTTAGAAACCCAACAACATGACCTAAGTCAACAATTAGCTTTGCTGACCCAAACCGAAAAACTGTATGAAAATGATGTGAAATGGCACAAAGATTGCCATGAACTCTATGCCAGCACCCAAGCTAAAAAAGAAATATATGATGTTCAAGTCGATGCCGATCTTAAACTCGCCTCTCAAAAACAATTGCTCAAACATTTAGATGAATTTCAAACCATCCGCGAGCAATTTGTCTTGCGTCAGCAAGCAGATACCGAGCTAAAAAATCTGAATCATCAGCTTTTGAAATTTGAACCAAACTTGCAACAAGCGGAATACGCACAACAGCAAGCGATTAGTCAGCAACAGCAAGCGGAAAAAGACCTTCAGGCATGGCAGCAGCATGTTGAACAATTGAAACCACAACTTGAAATTGCGGCACAGTTACAACATGAAATTTCTAGCAAACTTCAACAATATACCGCTTTGGATGCTGCACAAAAATTATTTGCAGAGCAGCAAATTCAGCCTGTGCAAAATAATTTGAAGCAACTGACGACTCAACTTGCAACCGAGCAACAACAACAGCAACATTTACAACAGCAATTCAAACAGACTGCGGCATGGGCAAATTTTGATGATAATTTAGCCCTTACGTTGCAACGTCTGCAAGATTATTTGCAGCTTGAACAGCAGCTACGTCAGCAAAACCCTACGCTGTTCCAATCTGCATTAGATACTTTAATTGAGCAACAACAACATACACAGCAACAACTGTTGGTTTGGGAAAAACAATATCAACATCCTGAACAACTTGAGCAGCAACTCACGGCAGAGCAACAGCAATTACAACATGCTTTAAAGAGTGTGCATGTTTTAGAGCGCTTGCAACAGGCACTTGAACAATGGCAACAACAGACCACCCTATTTGAGCAGTTACAACAGCGTCAGCAAGAAACTTTAAGTCTGCAACAGCAGACACAGACTCAAATTCAAACCCAACAGCAGCAAGTGCAAATTACTGAACAAGCCTTGCAACAATTACAGCAGATCTTTGAACAGCAGCGTTTATTGCAGCATCAAAGTGTGCAGGATTTACGTGCCCAATTAAAACCGAATGAAGCCTGTATGGTCTGCGGCAGCCATGAACATCCGTTTATTCAGCATGAAAATTTACTCAGTGACGCTTTAAACCAATTGCAGGATCAGCAATTGCAGCAGGCCAAAACTGAATTTGAGCATGCGCAAAAACAGCTACAACAATTGGAGCGTGCTCGCAGTCAATACGATGCAACTTATCATCAACAACAACAACGCAGTCTTGAACTGCAACAGCAACTTGAACAACAACAGACATTGGTGCAACAGCTTGCAACATCCTTATCTTTAGATTTGGATGCAGCGCTGCCTGTTGCAAAGCAAATTGAACACGTACAGCAACATTGGGCAACAACACATCAATCCACTCAACACTTGCAGCAGAGTATTCAACAAGCAAACGATACCCTGAAACAATGGCGCAGTGCTGCACAGCAGGCAGAACAACTCAAATATGCTATTCAACAACGCCAAGACCTCGCTCAGCGTTTACAGCCTATTTTGTCGCTTTTAGATGCAGAACAAAGACACGCTTGGCTCAATCAACCGATTGAATACTATCAAAATGCCTTACAACAGTTAGAGCAACGTCATCACTTGCAGCAGCAGCAAGTTCAACTGAGCAAAACGATTGAACAACTGACTCAACAACAGCAGCAAGTGCAAGAAAAGTTGCTATTTTTACAACAGCAACATGCAGAGAAAACCCTACAACTGCAGCAGATTAAAACTGCAGGAAGTGAGCTGCGTGATCAAATTAAGCAGCTTACAAGAACTCATGCGGGATGTGAATATCAGACCTATCAAGAATGGCAGCAGGCTTTAGATCAGCAACAACAGCAACTCAATCTTGCACTTAGCACACAACGAACTGTACTTAATCAAGCAGAACAGGTGTTAAAAGACTTACAACTGCAAAAACATGGTTTGGATAGTAGAATTCAACAGCGCATGCAGCAACACACTGAATGTCAGCAACACATTGCAACGTGGCAAGCGACACACACGCATTTTCAAGCCAGCATCATTGATAAATGTTTACAGATTTCTTATGCCGAACATCAGCAAATACGCAACATGCTGCAGCAACAACAAAACAGTTTGGAGAGTGCTAAAACGGCTTGGCAAACATTGGAAGAGCAATATCAAAAACACTTAAAGCAACAGCCACAACTGAGTTTTGACGAGGTCACCACGCAACTGGCAGCGCTGCAAACAGACAAAGCCAAACAACAGCAAAACTATAATGAGATTGAGGCACAGCTACGCCTGAATAGCACCAATCAAGGGATTTTTGCTACCTATCAAACTCAAATTGAAAGTATCAAAGCTGAAGAATACCGCTGGGGACGTATTTACGATTTAATTGGGCATAAAGAAGGTACGAAATTTAAGAAAATTGCTCAAGAACATCACTTGGATATTTTGGTGGAATACGCCAATCAGCAATTGCTGCCACTGAGTTCGCGTTATCAGTTGCATCGTATTCCTGACAGTTTGGGGTTGGCGATTATTGATTTAGATATGAACAGTGAAATTCGCCCTGTTCTGTCTTTATCGGGTGGCGAAACCTTTTTGGTTTCTTTAGCTTTGGCACTAGCAATTGCCAATATGGCATCTGGCTCAATGAAACTGGAATCGCTATTTATTGATGAAGGCTTTGGCACTCTCGACCCGACTTCCTTGCACATGGTGATGAATGCCTTAGACCATCTGCAAAGTCAGGGACGTAAAGTGGTGCTGATTTCGCATATTCAGGAAATGCACGAACGAATTCCTGTGCAAATTCAAGTCAAACCAGTGGGTGCAGGGGCAAGTGAAGTCAATGTGGTGGGTTAAAGCCAATACTGCCTAAAATCTGAAGATTATTTGTCGATTGAAGAATTATTGAAATGACTGTGAGATTTCAGATTTTAGGCTTCCATGAAGTTGTATTGAATTTATTTTAAAATCACCCACACTTTAAGTACTTAATTTTATGGATATAAAAACGATTGTTCTCTTTGCTGTATTGCCCAGTTTAAGTATTATTTTTCTCACATGGTTAATACGTTTCCCTAAACCTTGGGTTTTTAAAGCGGTTTTAATTTTTGAAATCATTCTC
The DNA here is from genome assembly GCF_013390985.1 of Acinetobacter sp. Swhac1. Classification (NCBI taxonomy): domain Bacteria; kingdom Pseudomonadati; phylum Pseudomonadota; class Gammaproteobacteria; order Moraxellales; family Moraxellaceae; genus Acinetobacter; species Acinetobacter sp. Swhac1. The sequence continues at coordinate 156,084 of NZ_JACASN010000001.1, forward strand.
ACCGTCTGCACTTTAGTCATTGAGTTGGATGCAAGAAAAACACCTGGAAATAGCGGTTGGATCATCATTTTCACAGGCTTCTTTCAGTTCTGTTTTTTGCTATTTTTACTGATTGCCCGTATTCGAATCTGGATAGAAAATAAATCTTGAATGTCTACTTCACCTATTTACTGGACGGAAGTGGCGCTTTCTAAAAATAGTGAAGGTTATTAAAAATAATCTACACAAGCCAAAACTTTGACAGCTTTACAGCATACATAACTAAAAAAGCCTCGACATCCTGTCGAGGCTTTCTAGATTCAGTTTTTGGTATAACTCCTGTCGTACCAAGCACTTCCGTGTTGTTCTATTTCTTATTCTTCTTATTTAGGAAACTCCCTGTTTCCCGATAAGTTCATATTAAGAAAAACCAGCCTTCAGCACTAGCCGCAAAATTCCGCATTTCATGTCAGCTAAAACGTACAAGATAGCATTTGTAAAATCTTGGCAGACTCTTTGTTCATCTAGTAATTAAGCCTTGGAATAGTCACGTGCACCAAATAATGCTGTCCCAATCCGCACCATGGTTGAACCTGCTGCAATTGCAGCATTTAAATCGCCCGACATGCCCATACTCAAAGTATCCCAATCTTCAGGTTGTGCATGTTGTGCTTTCACTGCATCAAACAATTGTTTGGCATCTTGAAAAGCTTGAGGATGATCAGGTGCAGGAATCACCATCAAACCGCGTAGTTTTAAATGCGGTAATTGGCTGATCTGTCGGACTAATTCTGCAACTTCGCTCGGCTGACAACCATCCTTCGTGTCTTGCGCATCAATATTTACTTGTAAACAAATATTCAGGGGCACTTGTTGAGCATCGCGCTGATTCGATAAACGCTCGGCAATAATCAAACGATCTACCCCATGCACCCATGCAAATTTTTCTGCCAAATGTTTGGTTTTATTGCGCTGCACATGCCCAATAAAGTGCCATTCAATTTCTAAATCACTCAGGGCCTGCATTTTATCCAAAGCTTCTTGCAAATAATTTTCGCCAAAAGCGCGCTGCCCTGTCACATACATTTCACGCAAGGCTTCACTCGGATGAGTCTTAGACACTGCCAACAATTGCACCGTATTTGGCTCGCGCTGTGCCAACTGGCATGCCTGTTGAATTTGTTGCAAAACCTGAGTGCGCATAAGCTGCAGATTATTCATTGATGCATTTCTCATTTCATTCATCTTTTTTTACCTTGTCCAGCAACTAACAGTTGGTTAAGCTGATGGAAAGCCGTATTATTCTATCAAAATAATTAAGATTTAATTGATCTCGGGGACTTTCATGGATATTACAGAATTATTGGCGTTCTCCGCTAAAAACGGCGCTTCGGATTTACACTTATCTGCGGGCATGCCACCACTGATTCGTGTGGATGGTGAAGTTCGTCGAATTAACTTACCAGCATTAGAACATAAAGAAGTACACAAATTAGTGTACGACATTATGAATGATAAACAACGTCGTGATTATGAAGAAAATCTAGAAACGGACTTTTCTTTTGAAGTCCCAGACGTGGCTCGTTTCCGTGTGAACGCATTTAACCAAAACCGTGGTGCAGGTGCAGTATTCCGTACCATTCCTTCTAAAGTTTTGACCCTTGAAGATTTAGGCATGGGACAAATCTTTAAAGATATTTGTGAATATCCACGTGGTTTGGTATTGGTGACAGGCCCAACGGGTTCAGGTAAATCAACCACACTTGCCGCGATGATTGACTTTATTAATGACAATCGCTACGACCATATTCTGACCGTCGAAGACCCAATCGAATTTGTACACCAATCTAAAAAATGTTTGGTTAACCAACGAGAAGTACACCGTGATACGCATGGCTTTAACGAAGCATTACGTTCGGCACTGCGTGAAGACCCTGACATTATTCTAGTGGGTGAGATGCGTGACTTAGAAACCATTCGTTTGGCACTGACTGCTGCTGAAACGGGTCACTTGGTATTTGGTACGCTACACACCACCTCTGCAGCAAAAACCATTGACCGTGTGATTGACGTATTCCCTGCCGAAGAAAAAGACATGGTACGTGCCATGTTGTCTGAATCTTTACAAGCCGTCATTTCACAATCCCTGCTCAAGAAAAATGGTGGTGGTCGTGTAGCTGCGCATGAAATCATGATTGGTATTCCTGCAGTGCGTAACCTGATTCGTGAAAACAAAGTAGCTCAAATGTACTCGGCAATTCAGACTGGTGCCAACTACGGTATGACCACCCTTGACCAGAGTTTGAAAAACTTGGTATCGCGCGGTGTGATTAGCCCACAAACGGCTCGTACGGTTGCAAAACAGCCTGAATCATTCTTATAAGTTTAAAATTCGAGATACGCGATGGACTTTAATGATTTACTGAATTTAATGATTCAGCAAAAAGCGTCTGACTTGTTTATTACAGCCGATGTTGAACCTTCCATGAAAATTCATGGACAAATTGTGCCTGTAGCCAAAAGTAAACTTACAGGTGAAATTGTCGGTCAGCTGCTTAACTCAATTATGAGTGAAAAACAGCGCAAGGAATTTGCCGAAACCCGTGAATGTAACTTTGCGATTACCAACCGTGAAAAAACAGCACGTTTCCGTGTCAGCGCATTCCAACAACGTGATGAGCCGGGCATGGTACTCCGTCGGATTGAAACCAAAATCCCGACCATGGATGACTTGAAACTGCCACCTATTCTCAAAGATTTGGCGATGACCAAACGTGGCATCATCATTTTTGTAGGTGCGACTGGTACAGGTAAATCGACTTCTTTGGCGTCTATTATTGGTTACCGCAACCAAAACTCCAAAGGTCATATCATTACCATTGAAGACCCGATTGAATTTGTGCATGAACATGCAGGCTGTATTATTACCCAGCGTGAAGTCGGAATTGATACTGACTCCTTTGAAATCGCCTTAAAAAATACTTTGCGTCAAGCGCCTGATGTAATTCTGATTGGTGAGATTCGTTCCCGCGAAACCATGGATTATGCAATTGCCTTTGCCGAAACAGGTCACTTGGTATTTGCCACCCTACACGCCAACAACGCTAACCAAGCAATTGACCGTATTATTCACTTCTTTGAAGCAGACCGTCATAACCAGTTGTTCATGGATTTATCGCTAAACCTGAAAGCAATTGTGGCACAGCAATTAATTCCAACCATAGATGGCAACTCACGTCGTGCTGCGATTGAAATTTTAATTAACTCACCACTGATTGCAGATTTAATCCGTAAAGGTGATGTGCACGAAATTAAAGACCTGATGAAGCGTTCACGTGAGTTGGGTATGCAAACCTTTGACCAAGCGTTATACGATCTTTATAAAGCCAAACAAATTAGCTACAAAGATGCACTTAAACACGCCGACTCGCCAAACGATTTGCGTCTACAAATCAAACTTGCAGAAGAAGGTGGCGAGCGCTTGTTACATGCAACTTCGAATATTACCTTCGATGGGCAATAACATCACAACAACGCTTAAACACAAACAAAATAGGCTTCCATACGGAAGCCTATTTTTTATGCTTACAGCAAATTATTTCTTGCGTAAGGCTTCACGACATTCTGGCGCATCACAATAACCATATAAATTCAGCGAGTGCCCTGTGAGCTCAAAACCAAATTTTTCAGCTACATCATGCTGTTCTTTTTCAATGGTATCGTTAATAAATTCAACCACTTTGCTACAGTTCAAGCAAACCAAGTGGTCGTGGTGATCTTCCTGCATAATTTCAAACACAGAATGATTGTTCTCAAAATTATGACGCTCAATAATGCCTGCAGCTTCAAACTGTGTTAACACACGATACACAGTTGCTAAACCCACATCTTCACCCTGATCGAGTAAAGTTTTGTAGATATCTTCTGCACTTAAATGATGTTGTTTTGAATTTTCTAATAATTCTAAGATTTTAATTCGTGGAAGGGTAACTTTAAGTCCAGCTTTGCGTAATTCTTGATTTGAAATAGGCATGAAAAAAGGTCTCTCAACAAAATTAAAGTTGGAATATGCAACAAAGTTAAGATGCAGTATGATCTAACACTGGATCAAGATCAAATGCATCATAATTAATTTGGGATAGTGTAGCAAAATGCAAAAAATCATGTTGACGTTATTGGTCACTTCACTGCTCGCAGGCTGTTCGACCTTGGGCGTTTATAAAGTCGATATTCCACAGGGTACACCATTAACCCAAGCTCAAGCGTCTAAAGTCCAAGTCGGTATGAGTCATCAACAAGTCCGCTTTTTGCTGGGCAGTCCAACCATCGCCGATCCGATGAATCCATTACGTTGGGACTACATTTACAACTATATCCCAGGAACTTATGCTAAAAAAGCCAAGATCCCTGCCGCGCATGGTCAGCATTTGAAAATCTTTTTCAATCCAAATGGTATTGTAGAAAAAGTTGAAGGCTTGGAAACGATTCCAGAATCTCAACCAGGTCTACCAGGATCGAAAGAAGCGATTCTCAACGCGCCACCACTATAGCCGCTTTAGAATAAAAAGAAACCCCTCACTGAAATTCATCTGAGGGGTTTTTTAAATCATTGCAATTGTCTCAAGCGATTGCTTTTGGCATAACGCCCTACTGGGTTCTTTGCGGCACGTTTACGACGAATATCTTTCGGATTAATGGTCAAAGCACGATAAATCTCAACCCGATCACCTGCTTGTAATACATGCTGCGGCTCAACCCGTACGCCAAAAACACCCACCATCAACGGTTCAGGCAATGTCGTTGCTGTCACAAGTCCACTTTGCTGGATTGCATCCAGTACAGTCATACCCTGCTGAAATGCGACTGCCACATGCCATTGTTGTTCTGGTGTGGCATACGCCACCCAAACCTGCGCCACTTGAATCATGCGATCCACTGTCCAATTAACGCCACCATCGCCACTACGATAGATACAGGTAACACCACACGTACCGCAATACGCCAAATGTTATAAAAGGCTTCACTGCTAAAGTTCATGGCTTTACGCAAATGGCTGATTTTCATAATCCAGCCTGCAAAAATTGCGTAAATCAAACAAATAACTAAGCCCCAAAGCAATAAGGCAAAATTAAATACAGGACCAATGGCAGGAATTGCCCAAACCAAAGTTGCTGCAATCAATACAATCCACTGAATCGCAACCGCCATTTGACGTTGTGCCAATTGTTCACGTGCCAATTGCAATAGAACCGCTGCTGCTGCAACAGTTGCCACCACCAAAGCCAACGCTGGAATTTGTGCTTGCACGGCAAAGAATGCAAAAGCAACGACTGCCAATAGCTGTGCAATCCAAATTGGCAATACCGTTGAAGTTGCTGCAGATTGTTGCTGTACTTGCGGCAAACTGGTTTGCCAGTACAAGCCCATGCCTAAACCACTGGCCACCAAAGCCAAAACGGTTGCACTGCCCCATTCACTAAACTCGATTGAGGTGACTTGCCATGCAGGAAGTTCTGAACCCATCACCATTGCTAAAACCAAAGCCGCCACAATAGCAACAGCAGTACACAACAATAAAATTTGACGCGGAACTAATGACAATGCCAGTGCTAAAACAGCCACAATCACAAATAAGACATGACTAGCCAAGTCTGCAGCGGCATATTGATTTAAAATTTGCGCAGCATTAGACAACAAACCGCCTGCTAAAAATGGAATGAACACCACTGCAAGCCAGCCCACCAAACGCCATTTTTGAGAAGCATCGGCATCACGGGTTAAACTTGAAAGTGCTTGTAATGCTGTCGTTTTTGAGCGTTTGGCTAAGGCAATTTCCAAATAAGTAATCGGTAATGCCAAAATCAGCATGGTTGCTAACCACAACAACCAAAAGTCGAGCTGGCGCTCAACCTGAATACCTGTCATTGGTGCGAGTGTGGCAATAATAATGAATGATAAACCAAATGCCATCAGCGGCGATAACCATCGTGACATAGCATTGTCCTGCATGACGCTGTCCTAATAAAAATCTACGGCTATTTTGCCTTTGTCATCAAGGAAAAGCAAAACCTCAAAAAAGAAAAAAGCAAACTATCGTTAGACAGTTTGCTGCGCAAATTTATAATTTTTATTCTTTCATTTTTTATGGCTTCAGACTTATGAGAAGAAACGAGCGAACCAACCTTTACCTTTCTTCTTCTCATTTTCCTTAATAATGCCCATCATATTCTCTTTCACAGCACCAACATAATCGGCATCATCGCGTTGAATATGATTAATTAACCATTTTGATAGGACTTCATGCAATTCGCCTTCAATGGATTGTCCCATTTCAAAACGATCGCGATAAGACTCAATTTTTTTAATGAATAAATCATGCACACGTTTATGTGGTACGCGGTAATTATAGCCAGCTTCTTCTTGTAATGATTCTTCAAAGGTAAAATGTGACTGGGTATAGTCAATAATATTATCTAAAATCTGCTTTACACGTGCTCGATCAGTACCATCGTTAATTTCAACAATTTCATTAATATAATCGAGGATACGTTTATGCTGATCGTCAATCACATCAATGCCAGTGTTGTATTCTGGAATCCATTTCATCTTCATACGACCACCTTACAGAAATAAATGATTAATCATACTGTGGAATGGTAGCAGTATTTCCCATAAATAAAAACGAAGCGAATTGGTAGGGATTGGTTTAAATCGCACAAAAACAACACAAGACATTGATTTAAATAAATTTTAACAAAAATACCCGACTAAAAGAATCAATTATTAATTAACCAATTTATACATTTTTATTCTTGATTTAATTGAATTATACAATAATAAAATGAATATTTTTCAACCACACATACCCGTATAAATTAGTATTGATCCGCTTTGGTGATCCGTCTTAATTCAGGATTTAAACGCTCACGTTCCAAACGCGCAATATGTGTCATTTGGGTTTTAATTGGGCGTCCATGTTGAAATAAAATCATTTCACCTGGCTGAAATGCTGTCCATGTTTCATTTTGAGTCAAGGGTTCAGTGGTAATCACTGCCACACAATCCTCTGCTGTAGTGACTTGGCTAAAATCGACCTCAACATCTAAATCAATTAATTGTGCAGGTTGAAATGGATAAGCGCGTACCAACCAATGTAATTTGGTCACTGCATAACTAAATAATGCCTGACCATTGGACAAACAAAAATTAAAAGTGCCATGTTCTGCAATTGTAGGAGAAATTTCGACTAATAGATCAAAAACTTGTGTCAGGCTAGGTTCATCATAACCAAAACGATTTACCAATTGATCTAACAAATAACAAAATGCTCGTTCACTGTCGGTATTGCCCACAGGGGTAAAACGACCTGATAAACGTGGATGAAAGTCATGTAAATCACCATTATGGGCAAAAATCCACTGGCGTCCCCACAACTCACGACTAAACGGATGCGAATTTTCTAAATTAATTTTGCCTTGTGTCGCTTTACGAATATGGGCAATCACATTGCGCGATTTGATGGGATAGTTGCGGATCAATTCTGCAATAGGTGATTCTACTGCAGATTGGTTATCAACAAATAAACGACAAGCTTTATCTTCAAAAAAAGCAATGCCAAAGCCATCAGAATGATCTGAGGTGATTCCTGCGCGCTGCGAAAATCCCCGAAATGAAAAGGTAATATCGGTAGGTGTCGCACAATTCATTCCAAGCAACTGACACATAAGGCCTTATCTTTATACAAATAATGAAATTATCTGATTATTGTGCATCAGCCATGTGGATAATTCAAATCTGAAAAATATAAATAGATTTCTACAGTACCACTTCATAGATATGCAGTGCTGTAGAAATCTCTGCTTAATTATTCTAGTTAAGATGCTTTCACTTTCTTTTGGCGAATAAAATGTTTCGCCATTTGTTTCACATCTAACAAAACAAAATAATCTAGACAGTTAAACTCACGGTCATAAAATGCTTGCTCAGACAGCTTAGCATTCATTTTCAGATAAACATCAAACAGTTTAGGTATTCGTTCATCTTGGCTAAAGCTATGACTTGGACAACTTGGCTCAAACGGCTGCTGTGACTGAATATCGCAGCGTTGATTTTCTGCCAATTGTTGAATCGCTTGATGGGTATGATACGCGCGTGCTTCATTACCTTCCAAACGAATACTGACACAGCCAATCATGTGTTTGGCACGCATTTCCCATAACACTTTAGGCACTAAATTCAGCCATAAAATAGAGAGTGTTTTGCCTGAACGATAACGTGGATGCACACAAGTACGCCCCATTTCGACAATATTCGAGAGATGCCCTAACTCATCTATAATTTTAAACTCGTGCGCACTATAACTGTTGGCTAGCTCATGCCCTTGCCAAAGTTTTAAACGGGTATACGCCACAATTTCACCCGTTGCTTTATCTCTAAGCACAGCATGTTCACAGCTAAAATCATATAAGTCTTGGTCTAACCCTGACGCAAACTCAATGCCAAATTGTTTAGAAAATTGCTGAGCACGAAAGCGTTGTACCTCTTGTAATTGTTTTAAATTTTCGACCCATTCAAACGCATATTGTGTGGCTTTGCTATTTTTTTTCTGTGCTTTGCCAACTTTGCTTAATGGAAAACTTAATTGTTGACGGTATTGATTTAATTTTTGCAGCATCATAGATACCTCGTGTTTTCTCTTACACTAGGACAGCTGCATGACACTATGATGACTGATTTTTAGCAGAACTCTGTTTTACTCAAATCAGCCTGATTCGGCATTTAAAATCAACAAATGACTATTGTACGGCATAAAAAAAGAGCCTCCTTTGAAGCTCTTTTCAATCTTTTGCAGACTTAGCACAATGTGCAAACCCACTCAAATGAACTATTACTTACGTGCCTGCACTCGGTTGGTAATTAAAGTACCAACTCCATGATCGGTAAAGATTTCCAGTAAGGTTGCATGCGGCACACGACCATCTACAATATGTGCGCTGATTACACCGCCTTTGACTGCATCCAATGCACAGCCAACTTTAGGAATCATACCGCCATAGATCACACCAGTATCAATCAAACGATCCACTTCCTGCGTAGTCAAACCGGTCAATAAGTTTTTATTTTCATCTAGCACACCAGTAATATTGGTGAGTAGAATCAGTTTTTCTGCACCTAATGCTTCTGCAACTTTACCAGCCACCAAGTCGGCATTGATGTTATAGGTATTGCCTGTATCATCGACACCTAAAGGTGCTATGACAGGAATAAAGTCGCTGCTGGTAAACATTTCTAAAACGTCAGTTTTTACCCCAACCACTTCACCGACTAAACCAAGGTCAATCTGCTCGACTTCGCCTGTTTCGGTGGTTTTTTGCATCAATAATTTTTGTGCACGAATCAAATTACCATCTTTACCTGTCAAACCAATGGCGCGACCACCATGTTGGTTAATCAGATTCACAATGGACTTGTTCACACTACCACCGAGCACCATTTCCACCACTTCCATGGTAGCAGGATCGGTCACACGCATGCCGTCAATACGGTCAGACTCGCGTCCCAATTGCTTAAGCATAGAATCTACTTGTGGGCCGCCACCATGCACGACAATCGGGTTTAATCCGACTGTTTTAAGCAGCACAATGTCACGTGCAAAAGAACTTTCCAGCTCAGGATCAGTCATGGCATTGCCGCCATACTTTACAACAAGGGTCTTGCCCGCAAAACGTTGAATATACGGCAAAGCTTCGGTCAAAATTTGTGCTTTGTCGATACCAGTCTGTTGATGTGGCATTCGCCTCTCCTTATTGAGCATCTAGAATGTCTTGGGCGATTTCAGGGTATCGCTCACTTAACATGGAAACAAATGTATCGCGAATATCATTCAGTCGTGATGGATTATCGGCATCAAAACGCACCGTAAAATATTCGCCTGTATTGGATGCTCGAATAATGCCAAATCCATCTTCAAAATCAAGTCTTACACCATCTATTTTACTTAATTCTGCACCACTGCGATGGCTAGAACTTTCAACATCATTTAAAACCATACTCGGTTCAATATTACGTGTGCTGATATAAGTGTCTTCAGTGCAGCAACGCTCAGGGTATTTCTGCATCAGTGCTGAAAGACTGCTGTAAGAACTGTGGCTTAAATATTCCAGCACGCGCAAGGCGGCGTAAATACCATCGTCATAGCCAAAACCACGTCCATCATTAAATACATAATGTCCCGCGTATTCGCCACCAAACACTGCTTTGTTTTGTGACTGAGCCAAATAACGACGTAAGAAGGTGCTACCTGTACGAATCATCACTGGTTCGCCACCCAAATCACGTACCGTTTTGCGTACCATGGTGGAGCATTTTACATCAAATACCACTTGATGCTGAGGATGGGTTTTTAAGCACATTTCTGCAAATAAGGACAACAAGCGATCGGCAGAAAGCACATTTGCACGTTCATCCAACAAGACGACACGGTCACCATCGCCATCTAAAGCAATGCCAATGTCTGCCTGATGTTCACGCACCGCATTTTTTAAATGCTGCAAGTGTTTTTCTTGAGATGGATCGGGTGCATGCTCTGGAAAATGACCATTGGCTTCGCAGCGTAAAGCAATCACCTCACAACCCATCTTTTGCAACACCAGAGCAGCACAATGCCCAGCCGAGCCATACATCCCATCCAACACAACTTTATAAGTGCGTGCCAGATGCAGGTCTTGCAACATCGCATTTTGATATTGCTGACACGCATCTTCAATAAATTCATGAGAGATATTGTCAGCTTGTTGTAATTCAAGGAATGTTGTTGCATCGGTATTTAAATAATGTGGTGCTGCATCGTGTGCCACTTGTTGAATCATTTCAGGGCTGGGCGGTTCGCCCTGTACTATCCATTTAATGCCGTTGTCTGATTTTGGATTATGACTGGCCGTAAGCATAATGCCATTGCCTGCCGTAAGTCGTGCCATAAAATACAGCATAGGGCTAGAACAACAACCCACCATCTTTACTTGAAATTGATGGGCAAGAAAGACTTGGCGCACAATTTCAGCATAAGCAGGACTATTTAAACGCGCATCATAACCAATACTAATTTGAGTTTGCTGTTGTTGTTGATATTGTTGTACCAATCCTTGTGCAATCGCGTTTATCAATTTCACAGTCAGCACAGTTTCTTTACCACGTATGTCGTAAGCGCGAAAAATATGCTGTGGAAAAAGTGTTTGTGGATTGTTCATAGGCTTACAACTACAAAGATGAGCCAACATAAAATAAATAAATCTTGGCTCTATAAATTTTAAAAAATTCTAATCAGACTTTTTAAAGTAAGAATTATCGTCTCAAATCATCAAGCAATATGCTTGTCATTATTATTACATCTTTCGTTACTTTTCAAGAATTGTTGGTAAGGTTTCAGGTAAAACCTTACCAAACGATTTAGGCTAAAACCTCAGTAAACTCAGTTTTTACCCGTATGCCCAAAACCACCTGCACCACGTTCAGTGGCGACAAATTCATCTACCTCTTCAAACTCAGCCTGCACCACAGGTACCAAAACGTATTGCGCTAAACGCTCACCAGGTTCTAGACTAAATGCAGTTTGGCTACGGTTCCAAACCGAAACCATCAACTCACCCTGATAATCTGAATCAATCAAACCCACCAAGTTACCTAACACGATGCCATGTTTGTGACCCAAGCCTGAACGCGGCAAAATCATGCCTGCAAAACCTGTATCTTGAATATAAATCGCTAAACCTGTTTTGACCAATACAGTTTGACCTGGCTCAATCACGGTGCTGCTGTCTACACAAGCACGTAAGTCCAAACCTGCCGAACCTGCGGTTGCATAAGTTGGCATTGGCCATTCTGTGCCTAAACGTGAATCTAAGACTTTAACTTGAACTTTCATGAAGTTTATCCTGCTTTTAAATTTTCAATGTGCTTTCGATTTTCGATGTGCCATTTGATGCTGTACTTGCATCAACACCCCCTGTGTTTTTCAGCGCTTAATCAGGGCACGTAAATTTTCCAAATAATGCTGTGCCTGTAATTTCGGATCGACATCACCGGCTAACTTTTTCTTACGTCCGAGCCATTCCAATTCATCTTGTGGTAATTCATCCAAAAAACGACTTGGGGTCATTTGTTTCATTTGCCCGCCCGCTTTGCGCTGTTCTGCCAAAGTAATGGTTAAGCCCTGACGTGCACGAGTAATCCCCACGTACATCAAACGGCGTTCTTCCTCGACAGTATCTGCCACAATCGAGTTTTTATGCGGTAAAAGCTCTTCTTCCAAACCAATCAAATACACGTACGGAAATTCCAAGCCTTTGGACGCATGCAGGGTCAATAAATTGACTTTATCAGTGTCTTCTTCTTCCTGTTGCTGTTCGAGCATATCGAGCAGCACCATTTTACGAATCACGCTTTCAATATTCTTTTCATCGACATCTTCAGCACGGTTAATCAAACTTTGGATGCTGCTATACAGCACTTCAATATTATCTAGCTTGGTTTTTTCCTGCGCAGGGGTGGCTGCTTGCTCTTTAATGTAGTCGATATAACCTGCTTCGAGCATCATTTGACGGATGATTGGCACAGGCTCATCATCTTCCAATAAATTACGGGTAAAATTACCAATAAAATCTGCAAACTCTGCCAACTGTGTCGTGGCTTTTTTCGGAATTGCCATCGTCAGGCGCTGATCACCTGCGGCGGCCAATAACGACAAATGGTTTTCCTGTGCAAACAGCCCTAGTTTTTCCAAAGTCACAGGGCCAATCGCACGTTTAGGCGTGTTAATAATGCGTAAGAATGCGCTGTCATCTTCAGGGTTAATAATCAAACGCAAATAACTCATGATGTCTTTGATTTCAGCGCGCGCAAAGAACGATTGACCACCTGAAAGCTTGTACGGAATTTGCATTTGGCGTAATTGGGTTTCCAAAATACGTGCCTGAAAGTTACCACGATACAAAATCGCATAATCTTTCCAGCTTTTACCGTTCATTAACTTATGGGTGAGTAAGTCTTTCACCACGCGTTCTGATTCGTCATCATCGTTACGGCAAGTGATCACCCGAATGACTTCACCATGACCTTTATCTGACCACAGTTTTTTGTCAAAAATATGCGGATTATTACCAATCACGGTATTGGCAGCTTTCAGAATACGGCTGGTCGAGCGATAGTTCTGCTCAAGTTTAATCACTTTTAAATTTGGGAAGTCTTCTTTAAGCAAAGCCATATTTTCTGGCTTGGCACCACGCCATGCGTAAATGGATTGGTCATCATCACCTACTGCGGTGAACTGACCCATCACCCCCACCAGCAATTTCACCAAAATATACTGTGCGGTGTTGGTGTCCTGATACTCGTCGACCAATAAATAGCGAACACGGTTCTGCCATTTATCACGTACTTCAGCATTTTCTTGCAATAAACGAGTTGGCATCACAATCAAATCGTCAAAGTCGACTGCGTTGTAGGCTCGTAAATTACGTTCATAGAGTTGATATAAATGAGCAAACTGAATGTCTTCTGGCGTTTCACAAGTGGTATGTGCCTGCTCTGGTGCAATCAGATCGTTTTTCCAATCTGAAATCATCTTCATGGCTTTGGCAATCAGTTCCTTGCTTTCTGCACCCGACAAATTATCGCGGTGCATTAAATCCATCAGAATACGTTTGCAGTCATCGGCATCCAAAATAGAGAAGTTGGCTTTTAACGGCGTGTGTTTTAATTCAAGACGCAATAAATTCAGACCAAAGGTGTGGAAAGTCGAAACCGATAATCCTTTAGCTTCTTCACGTGACAACAATTTGGTCACACGCTCTTTCATTTCACGTGCTGCTTTGTTGGTAAAAGTCATTGCTGTAATACGATGCGCAGGAATCCCGCAATGCTTAACCAAATAGGCAATTTTTCGGGTAATCACCGAAGTTTTGCCTGAACCCGCCCCTGCAAGCACTAACAAGGGTCCTTGAGTGTATTTCATCGCTTCAAGTTGCTTGTCGTTTAACTGACTTGCCAGTGACATAGTATTTCCTCTATTTCGGTTCGAGCTCGATTATAGTCATCTCCGCCAAAGATGACTAATCTAAAATGCTACTTTAGACGTCATTGTCTATTTGCTGAGTAGACCCTAGAAATTGCTTGCATAAAAAAACCGCCCGAAGGCGGTTCTTTACAATCTATACAATGCCAGATTATTGGATTGCATAAATGCTGATTTCTACACGACGGTTTTGCTCACGACCTTCTGCGGTAGCATTCGATGCGATTGGGTTTGCAGCACCGTGACCTTGTGCATTAATACGTGAAGTTGATACACCACGGCTAGCCAAGTAGTTTGCAACCGATTGTGCACGTGCTTGTGACAATGGAATGTTGATTGAGTCATTACCAGTGCTGTCGGTATAACCAGTCACTAAAATACCGCTCTTGTTATCTTCAGTTAGCGTTTGCGCAACTTTGTTCAGCGTTGTATAGAAGTTAGGTTTGATGTTTGATTTGTTGGTATCAAACGTGATGTTACCAGGCATAACCAAACCAACAGAACCATCTGCATTACGGTTTACTTCTACACCAGTACCCGCCATTTGCTGACGAAGTTGTTTTTCTTTATTGTCAAGATAAACACCCGCAGCAGCACCCACTACAGCACCAATTGCCGCAGCGCGGTTATTTTGTGCGCTTGTATTTGCATTGCCTTTAGAAATACCATAACCCGCAGCAGCACCAATTACTGTGCCTAACGCTGTTTTGTCATATTCCATACCACCAAGGTTGTTACCAGTCGATTGACAACCTGTTAATACCATTGCCCCTACAACTGCTGTCGATATTACTAATGCACGCATGGCATGCCTCCTTACTTGTGTTTTGTTGTACAGGCTGAATATTGAATGAAAAAATATACTTAGACCATTGATTTTTTGTTAATAAAAAAACTTTTACTTACAAATATACATGATCATGTACAAATCTGGGCATAACATCATCACAATTTCTACACACTTTCACTTCTACACTTTTTTATTTTAAAAACAACATTTATAGTGGAGTAATCTACAAATACGTGACGAATTGGACGATTTATCTTCAGGATTGATTTATATGTCATCGCAAGCAAAAAAACAGCCTTTATTAAAAAAAATCACAAAAGGACTCACTGTGGGTACAGTCATTACTGGCAGTACATTTTTTCACGGCCCTCCTGTGTTGGCTTTAGGCTTAACCAAACTGTTCAAGCAGTCAAGTAAGGTCGATGAAGCCAATATTCAAATTACCAACAGTTGGCTCAGTGTAAATAACTGGCTGATTGATCATGTGTTACCCAATACCCAATGGGATATCAGCATTGATGAAAATTTGCAGCTGAGCATGCAAGGTCGTTATCTTATGACCTGTAACCATCAAAGTTGGGTCGATACCACAGTAAATCAATACTTTGGTTTAACCCGCATGCCTTTGACCCGCTTTTTTACCAAGTGGGAGCTGATCTTTATTCCCTTTGTGGGTCAAGCCTTTAAAATTTTAGGCTTCCCAATGATGAAGCGTCACAGCAAAGCACAAATTGCCAAAAAACCTGAGCTGAAAGACCGTGATATGGAAGAAGCACGTAAAGCCTGCCAACAGTTGTTGAGTCAGCCCTTTACCCTGCTCAACTATTTAGAAGGCACTCGCT
The DNA here is from genome assembly GCF_013390985.1 of Acinetobacter sp. Swhac1. Taxonomy (NCBI): domain Bacteria; kingdom Pseudomonadati; phylum Pseudomonadota; class Gammaproteobacteria; order Moraxellales; family Moraxellaceae; genus Acinetobacter; species Acinetobacter sp. Swhac1. Next base: position 171,763 of record NZ_JACASN010000001.1, read on the forward strand.
TTACTCAAGAAAAACATGATCAGCAGCAATCGCCATATCAACATTTATTAAAGCCTAAAGCGGGTGGTTTAGCGCTGGCTTTGAATATTTTGGGCGATCAAATTGATGCTTTGGTGGATATGACCATTGTTTACCCAGATGGTGTACCAGGCTATAGCGAGTTCTGGCTCGGAGAAGTTCCTCGCATTGCGGTAAATTTACGAAAAATCAACATTCCAGACTGGGTCTTGGGTGGTAATTACGAAGATGATGCTGAATACCGTGAGCGTTTCCAGCAATGGGTGCATGAATTATGGTTGGAAAAAGATCAGCTGATTGAATCCATGCAACAAAAACTTGCAGCTCCGACTGCATAACCATTCAGGTACGCCATGAAAAAGTCTGAAGAACCTGTCATCAAATCCTCTTTTCATCCCCTGCGTAAAGATTCATGGGGATGGAAAATTGCCTTGGCTTATGACTTGTTTTTGATGGGTTTAATCATCTTTAACTTGTTCTGTTTAAGTGCCAATGCCATTTTAATGAGTGATTTTGGCGAATGGTTGTTCGATTTTATTCGTCTACCTGAAATTTTACAGTTTTATCGAACAGAATTGCGCCCTTGGGTGGTGATTACCGAAGGCTGGTTTACCACGTTTTTAATTGTAGAGTTGGGCGTGCGTTGGGGTATTGCAATTATTTTCAAACATCATCAGCGTTGGTGGTTTTTCCCGTTTATTCACTGGTATGAAATTCTTGCAATTATTCCGCAATTGCGTTTTTTACGTTTATTACGTGCCATCGCGATTGGTTACAACCTGCATAGCCATGGCTATAAAGTCATTCCAGACAGTTGGTATAAACGCGGCAACTTTTACTACAACTTGCTAATGGAAGAACTGAGTAGCCGTGTGGTGCTCACGGTACTTAATGGTGTGCAACGTGAATTGACCACCAGTACCACTCACAAACAATTTATTGATGATTTGGTCGAGCATCATCGTCAATTACTCGCGATTGCCCTAGCCGATATTTTGCAGGAATCCTTAGGCAAAGAATTACAAATGCAGCGTCACATGATTGCGAAAAATGTCGGGTTGGTGGTGAATCAAGCCATTGAAGATACGCCTGAACTGACGCAATTGCTGCGCCTGATTCCATTGGTCGGTGGACGTATTGAACAGCAAATTCAAAGTATCGGACAGCGATTGGGCGAAAATATCACCCAAGGTTTAATTGAACCTTTTGCACAGCAGCATCAACAAGTACAAAATCCAACTTATCAAATGATTGCTGAAAAAATTAGTCAGATTGAGATTGAACATAATCAGCATATTGATAAATTAGTGGAATCGGCAATATTTGAAAGTTTAGAAGCGATTCGCAAACAAGTAAAAGTTAAACAATGGCAACAAATTTTAAATGAAGGACAACAACACGATATTTCATAAAGGTCTTTCGATAATTTCAGCTAAAACAATGTGAAATATTTTTAGTAACTGAACTAGAGAATTCACCCAATTTGTTCTAGGATTTGCTCTATTTATAAGATGACTTCAACAACCAGCAAAGTTAGAAGTGTTAAGGAATTATTATGGCTGACATACGGATAAAAGGCAGATTGGTCAATGCGATTCGCATTAGCTTAGACACCAATGATCATGATGCGATCCGCCAGCAACTAAGCCCAATGTTGCAAAAATCATTTCCACCAGGGGTTTTGGTGGTCATTGAAAGTTCAGTCGAACAAGAATTGATTGCGCTAATTCAATTGCTAATTAGCCTAGAAGCACAGCCAATTGCTGTGACTGAAGGCATTATGGCAGATCAGGCACGTGCTATTCAGTTCCCTGTCATCCCGCAAGACCATCCATTGCAGGAAGTGAAAGCCACCAAAGAACAAGTGGTTGAAGTAAAACCTGAACCTGCGGCAGAACAGCAACAGACGGAAAATCAAGTCGCTGAAACTGCACCTGCTGTGGCGCATATTACGTCTTATCACGATGAAATTTTGCGTACAGGCCAATGCTTGGTACAACATCAGGGCGACATTATTTTAACCGCAGGCATTAACAGCGGTTCTGAAGTGATTGCTTCAGGAAATATACATATTTATGGTAGTGTACGTGGTAGAGTCATTGCCGGCGCGGGCGGGAATATTGCGGCACGAATTTTCTGTCATTCCCTAGAAGCAGAATTGGTATCTATTGCAGGCACGTATTGCGTGGCGGACGATATTCCTCAGCATGTGACTAAAAAACCTGTGCATATTTACTTAAATGATAACCAAGAGCTTGTATTTGAAGCTCTACAATTTTAATGTATAAATAATCACCAAAAATCCCCGAAAAAATATAGGGGAATTTAAACCATAACAGGAGTGGATTCGGTGGCGAAAATTGTTGTCGTAACATCAGGCAAAGGTGGCGTAGGTAAAACCACTACAAGTGCATCTTTTGCAACAGGTTTAGCCCTACGTGGTCACAAAACTGTTGTTATCGATTTTGACGTGGGTTTACGTAACCTTGACTTAATTATGGGTTGTGAACGTCGCGTTGTTTATGATTTTGTGAATGTATTAAATAATGAAGCGCGTTTACAACAAGCATTAATTCGCGATAAAGATATCGAAAACCTTTATATTCTTCCAGCTTCACAAACCCGTGATAAAGATGCCCTCACCGATGAAGGTGTGGCACGTATTATGGATGAGTTGGCACAAGAGTTTGATTACATTATTTGCGACTCACCTGCAGGGATTGAGCGCGGTGCCATTCTTGCAATGTACCATGCCGATGAAGCGATTATTGTGACTAACCCTGAAATTTCTTCAGTACGTGACTCTGACCGTATTATTGGTATGCTTGACAGCAAAACCAAAAAAGTAGAACAAAATGAAGGTCGTGTGCGTAAGCACTTGTGTATTACACGTTACAACCCAGAACGTGCCGATAAACAAGAAATGCTGACCATTGACGACATTTCTAAAGATATTTTACGTGTACCAACTTTAGGCGTGATTCCTGAATGTAAGAGCGTACTTCAAGCATCTAACGAAGGTAAACCTGTCATTCTGTATAGCGATGCTGCTGCAGGTCAGGCGTATGATGACTTAGTTGCACGTTTCTTGGGTGAAGAACGTCCGTTTCGTCATATTGAAACAAAACCGAAAGGTTGGTTAGCACGGTTATTTGGAGCGTAGACATGGCAGGATTTTGGAGCAAATTATTTAGCGGTGAAGATAAGCCATCTAGCGCACAAACAGCAAAAGATCGCTTAAAAGTGATTGTTGCTTCTGAACAAGGTCTAGGTAAACGCTTAAGCCAAGACAAAATTGATCAGATGAAAAAAGAAATCATGCAAGTGGTAAACCGCTACGTGCGTGGTGTCGATGAACAACATATTCAAATGTCTGTGCGTTCAGAAGCCAATATTGAAATGTTGGAAATGAATATCAATTTGCCTGAAGAGCGATAATCTGAATACTGATTAGTCAAGCAAATTGAATCAGGGCAAAATAACACTAGTTATTTTGCCCTATTTTTTTCAAAAGAATATAAAGGAGATTGCCATGGCATTATCTCAACCTGCGACCTTTAACGAAGCATGGTCGGATGAACGTGTATTTGCCTATTTGAATCAACTTCCACCTGCAGGTGTGAATGCAGATTTTCACGTACTCTATCACGCATTTAAACACATGCGTCCAAGTGACTATGAACGTCTATTGACACAATTTGTTGCCGATGGTCGCGATGTCAATGCCACTAATCCTGAAGGTCAGCGTATTCACGATGTGATTGCTGAATTTCCACGTCAAAAAGATGGTTTTTTAGCAGTTTTAGCCAAGTTTGCTTAAACTGTTTAAACACAATCTCTGGCTAAATTCAGCCAAAAAGATTGAGTGTAAAAAGAAAAAATCCCGCAATTGAATTGCGGGATTTTTTTATAGCACTACTTGATTCAAAATCAAACAGAAAGTGAAAGCTTTACACTAAAATTTCACGTTTCCCATTTGCTCCTTGCTCGCTCACAATGCCTTGCTCTTGCATCTGATCGACAATACGTGCCGCACGGTTATAGCCCAAGCTAAATTTGCGCTGTAAAGATGAGGTCGACACTTTACGTGTTTCCAAAACAAATGCTACACACTGATCATACAACACATCACGGTCTGGACTGCCTTCACCATCTTCAAAACCACGTGAAGATGGTTCTTCATCAAATGGCGTCAAGATTTCATCGACATAGTCAGGATCGCCACGCTCACGCCACGCATCACAAATACGGTTGACTTCATCATCCGAAATAAATGCGCCATGCACACGTTCTGGCTCAATTTTACCCGGCCCTAAAAATAGCATATCACCATGACCAAGCAGGTCTTCTGCACCGCCCGCATCCAAGATAGTACGTGAGTCAATTTTCGAGTTCACACGCAAAGCTACACGGGTTGGAATGTTGGCTTTAATTAGACCTGTGATCACATCCACCGATGGACGCTGAGTTGCTAAGAGTAAGTGAATCCCTGCTGCACGTGATTTTTGTGCCAAACGGGTAATCATTTCTTCCGCTTTCTTGCCCACTTGCATGATCATGTCGGCAAACTCATCTGCCACAATCACAATAGATGGCAATGGTGTTAAACGCGGTGCACGTTCTTGCGTTGCTGAATCTCCCGGCTTCCAAGTTGGATCAATTAAATCTTCACCATTGGCAATAGACTCTTCAACCTTACGGTTATAGTCGCTTAATTTACGAATTTTCAGGAAAGACATTAGCTTATAACGACGTTCCATTTCATTGACACACCAATTTAAAGCGCTGACGGCATCTTTCATATCAGTCACTACAGGCGTCAATAAGTGTGGAATATCGTTATAGTTGGCGAGTTCCAATTGTTTCGGGTCAATCAAAATTAAGCGTAATTGATCAGGCTTGTATTTCAGCAACATCGACAAAATCATCGAGTTCACTGCCACTGATTTACCTGAACCCGTTGTCCCTGCTACGAGCATGTGTGGTGCTTTGCCCAATTCAGTAATCACAGGATTGCCTGAAATGTCTTTCCCCATCGCCATAGATAAAATGCCGTTTGGATCTTCAAAAGCAGGCGTTTGTAATAACTCAATCAAACGTACCATTTCACGTGAACTATTCGGTACTTCAATGCCAATATACGGTTTGCCTGGAATCACTTCGACCACACGTACCGATGCCATCGACATTGAACGCGCCAAGTCACGAGAAATATTGGTTACTTTTGAAGCTTTGACCCCAGGTGCCAAATCCAGCTCAAAACGGGTCACGACAGGACCAGGCTGTGCTTCAACCACTTTGGCTTTGACATTAAATTCCTGTAATTTAATTTCCAGCAATTCCGACAAGCGCGATAATTGTTCTGCGGTGAAGTTCACTTTTTTGTTTGGATCGACTTTATCAAGCAAATCCAAACCCGGTAATGGCGATAAATCACGACGTTTTTCTGCAACCTGCATGGCGCGTGACATCGGACGACCATGTGCATCGGTCAGCGGCGCATCAAAATCAAAGTCATCTTCGTCTAGTGGTTTGCCTGCGGTTTCCTGCCAAGCTTCGATAAATGCTTCTTTGGATAACGCCACTTTTTCTGCTTGTTCAGCCTGTGTAGCAGTCGCTGCGTTTGCCATCACTGCGGCAGTGGCTGCCGTCTGAATAGGTGCCTGAACAAAAGCAGAACTTTGTGCATAGCTACTGGTACTACGCGCTACAGGCGCTTGATCTTGAAATGCATCTTGCTGTAACTCATCACCCAAAAGATCATCCACCAACAAGTCATCTAAACTGTCTAAATCATGCTGCAAATGGCGCTCTTGGCGTACAGCATGATTTTGCGTATTCGAAGCACTTGACGATGGCGGGTTAAAATCTGACTCAAATCTGCTGAGATCATCGTTAAAATTGTGAGCCGTAGGATTCGAGTGCGGATGCACTGTTTCTTGCTGGGTCACAGACTCATCTAAAGTATCCATTGCCCCGCTGTTTTGGAATGGGCTGTGTAAATCACTTGCAGCTTTGCCTTGCGGAACTGCTGCGAGCAATTCATCAAAAATTTGATCATCATCCCAATCTAACGAAGATTTTGCAGTGGCTTGAGATGCCGTAGATGCAGGACGCACTTCATCAAAAGGATTCGATTGTAGATGTGGCTCTGGTTCTTCAGAAGCACGTAATAATGCATGAATGTCTTGGTTATGCTGACTGTCGGTATTTTCTTGTAAAGCACGCCACACTTCGCCTGTCGCAACAATACGCTGGCTGTCTTGTTCTAAGCGATGCGCCTTTTCGATGGTTTTTTCTAACTCAACATCATCAATTTCATCTTGCACCAATAGCTGTTGCTGCGCCTGTTGCTCTTCTTCTTCACGTTGCTGCATGTGATTAAACATACGCTCTGCCGCAGGATGTGGCGCAGTTGTTTCAGCTTCTTTCGCCTGTGCAACCACGGGTTCACTTGCTGCTTCTAAATCAGTTGATGCCACTTCAACAGCAACCACAGGTGCAGCAGCGACAACGGTCTTTTTCACCTGTGATGTAGAACGGTCAAAGTCAGATTCTGCTTCAGGTACATTGCGATAGAACAAATCTTGCAGATAAGCAGGTGTAGCTTTTAAAGTTGCCCACGTTCTGTTCCACTTCACCCCAAATGCGAGGGTAAATAAGAAAATCCAAAAGACGACTAAAAAAAGTGTTGCTCCATAAATGGTTAAAATTTGCGATAAACTTTTCCCAAGTTCAAAACCAATGATGCCGCCTGAGGCATTGTCTAACGTATCGGCAGGTACTTGCCAAAATAAATACAGCAAACTTGCTGTTGCCAATAAAATGAAGAATTGTGCAGCATAACGAAATGGACGGTTTAAAAAACTACGTGGCCACCAGACTTGTAAGGCTTCAATAAAAAAATAAGCAGGAAGAAGCAGACTCGCCCAACCTAAAAAGCCAAACAGTAAATCGGCAATCCACGCACCTGCGATTCCACTCGCATTTGAAACCTGTTGGGTGTCACTGGAAATGTGCATCCAACCTGGGTCAAATGGAGTATAGGTCACTGTTGCAAGGAACAGATATATTCCAAAAGAGACCAAAAATAATGTCGCTATTAAGCGATGTGCATAAGCACCCGACACCGCAGTCATATATTGTCCTGTCGCCAATTCTTCATCAATGTTTTTTGTTTGTTCGATGGTCTTAAAAAGCCACCTGATTCGGAGCGTCTGTATTTCATTTAGCTGTGTCATTTAAGTTGCATTTCACGATGCAAGCTTCACCACACAGCAAGCTATAAATTATAACAGACCTTCTATTATGCATGTGTTGCCTAGAAAAAGATGCAAGATTATTGAAGTGTGTTGTTAACTTTTTCTATATAGCTCAAATCGATTTACATGATCAGTAATATCAACTTTAATCACACAGCAAACTCATCCTGTTTCACGTATAATTCCATAAATTTCTAAATAAAAAAAGGATGCTGTGCATGAGCGCTCGTCACTCACGTTTAATTATTTTAGGTTCAGGCCCTGCAGGTTATAGTGCTGCAGTATATGCTGCACGTGCCAACTTAAAACCGACTTTAATTGCAGGCTTACAATTGGGTGGTCAACTCACCACAACTACGGAAGTTGATAACTGGCCAGGTGATCCTGAAGGTTTAACAGGCCCAGCGTTAATGGAACGTATGCAAGCTCATGCGGAACGCTTTGGCACAGAAATCGTGTATGACCATATCAATGAAGTAAACCTGAATGTGCGCCCATTTGTACTGAAAGGTGATATGGAAGAATTTACCTGTGATGCTTTAATCATTTGCACAGGTGCGACTGCACAATATTTAGGTTTAGAATCTGAAGCAGCATTTATGGGTCAAGGCGTAAGTGCCTGTGCCACCTGTGATGGTTTCTTCTATAAAAACCAAAAAGTGATGGTCGTTGGCGGTGGTAACACGGCTGTTGAAGAAGCATTATACCTGTCTAACATTGCATCACACGTGACATTGGTGCATCGTCGTGATTCACTTCGCTCTGAAAAAATCTTGCAAGATCATTTATTTGCCAAAGAGAAAGAAGGCAAAATCAGCATTCTTTGGAACAACCAAGTTGATGAAGTCTTGGGCGACAACACAGGCGTAACTTCAGTACGTTTAAAATCAACCACTGATGGCTCTACTCAAGATGTTGATGTGTCTGGCTTATTCATTGCAATTGGTCACAAACCAAATACAGGCATGTTTGAAGGTCAATTAAACTTGCGTGATGGTTATATCCAAGTACAAAGCGGCACTGCAGGCAATGCGACACAAACTTCTGTGGCTGGCGTATTTGCTGCGGGTGATGTAGCCGATTCCATTTATCGCCAAGCGATTACTTCTGCAGGTTCAGGTTGTATGGCAGCTTTGGATGCAGAAAAATATTTAGATGCACTTGGTGAATAATTTAGTGACCAAGTTTAAAGACCGCTCTCCTTGAGCGGTTTTTTTATCACGGCATTTTTAGGTATGATGAAATCAAGTTCATCGTAAAACTTCATACGGCAATTGATATGCACACGCTCCCGGCTTCACAATTCATTTTCCCCGATCCCATTGAAGTTGATCCTGAGGGTGAAGGCTTGATTTGTGTAGGTGCAGACCTTTCCCCTTCAACCTTATATGAAGCCTATACACATGGCTTATTTCCATGGTTTTCAGAAGGTGATCCTATTTGTTGGTGGAGTCCTGAGCCACGTTGCGTAATTATTCCGCAACATTATCAGCCGAGTAAGTCTTTAATCCGCAACATGAAAAAAATAGATTATCGCATTACTATCAATCATGCCTTTGAACAGGTAATTCGCAATTGTGCCTTGCCCCGTAGCTATGCCAATGAAACTTGGATTTCTGAAGAGATCATTCAAGGTTACAGTCAGCTTTTTGCAGCAGGTTATGGCTACAGTGTCGAAGTTTGGGAGCAAGATCTTTTGGTCGGTGGTTTATATGGGGTCAGCATTGGCAAGGGGTGTTTTGGTGAGTCCATGTTTAGCCATCGCACTGATGTATCTAAAATGGCATTTTATAGTTTGATGCTGCTCGGACAAGAACAACAATTGCCTTGGATTGACTGTCAATTGGTCAATGATCATTTAATTAGTCTGGGCGCATGTACACTTTCTCGCCAAGACTATCTTAAATCGTTACAAGATGTTGTAAAACAGCCTGCAATCAATTGGAAAAAATATCAGGACAGTGTATTTTCAAGTAAAACAATAGCGCAGTATGCGCGCCTATTTGAATGACAATAACAGAGAGGGATCTTGAAAATGAATTCATATCACCCAAAATCCCTGCTAAATGATTTGCAGTATTACATTACTCCGCCGCATGATTGCAGCTATTTACCCGAAAAATCTGCGCGGATGGTTTTTTTAGACCCTGCACATAAAATTGATGTGCTGACTTTGTCTGAACTCTCTCGGGTCGGTTTTCGTCGCAGTGGCGATTTTGTCTATCGTCCTGAATGCCATTTGTGCCGCCAATGCCTTTCTTCGCGTATTCCTGTCGCTGAATTTAAAATGAACAGCACCCAAAAAAAAGCTTGGAAACGCAATCACGATTTACAAATCAAAATCACCAAGCCACAAGATGCAGGTGATTTGCATTATGCACTGTATGAACGCTATATCAATGAACGACATGCCGATGGCGATATGTTCCCTGCCAGCCGTGACCAATTTGAAAAATTTTTAATCCACAGTTGTACCAGCAGCTTCTTTTTAGAAGTTTGGCAAGCAGATCGCCTAATTGCGGTATCGACCTGTGATTATTTAGATGATGGTATTTCTGCGGTCTATACCTTTTTTGACCCAGACGAAAGTCGTCGCTCACTCGGAACATTTGCGGTATTAAAACAAATTGAACAGGCACAGCATTTGGGACTGCAATATGTTTACTTAGGCTATTGGGTACCACATGCCAATAAAATGAATTATAAATCGCAATATGGGCCCCTTGAGCTACTACTCGATGGTCAATGGCGACGCATTAACCGCAGCCTAAATACCGATGAGGTGCAGCAATTGGGAAACTCCTTAATGACCACGCTGCCCTTAGGCTGGAATAACTCCATCATCAAATAAAAATGTAATGATGCAATACTATTTTTGCATCGATCAGATTTACTTAAACAAACTGGCAAAATCATCGCTACAAGATTTCACCATAATAATGGCATGCTCCCGTGTGCCATCCGTTTTAGGATAATAATTTTTACGTAAATCAATTTGATGAAAACCTGACTTTTCATACAGGGCTATCGCAGCTAAATTACTTTCACGTACTTCTAAAAAAATCTGCACAGGTTGGTTTTTCAAACCTGCAATAGAATGTTCTAGCAGTTGATAACCTAAACCTTTGCCTTGCTGACTTGGATGTACCGCCATCAACAACAAATTTGCTTCATCCAACACAGGTTGCAAAATACAAAAACCCACCACTCTCCCTGCATGTTCAATCACGGTAGTGTGATAACTCTCTACCGCTTCGGCAAATTGTTTGGCACTCCACGGATGACTTTGTACCAAATTTTCAATCGCAACCACATCGGCGACATCATGGGCTTGCATTAAACGAATCATAAGAAATGATCTTGTGCTGTTCTAAGATGTAGGCATTATAGATTTCACGACAAAAAAATCGAGCAAAAAAAAAAGGCAACTTACGTTGCCTGACCAAAGGGAAAAGTTTAAAAGCCTAATTTAGCTTTCCAAGTATTTAATAATGTTGTGGTATCAAAATCGTTAGGATGAAAATTCGGTTTGAAATAGAACAACATTTCTTTGCCCATGCCTGTAATAATCCCTTTAGATGGACTATAGGCATAACGATAAATCATGCGTAAATTTTCCAAATTCAACTGCTTGTCTTGTTTTAGTAAACGCAACAAAAAATAGTTTTGTACAAAAAATAAAGTCAGCATCGAAATAACCAAAGAACTTGTACGTAGTGCATAGGCTTTCAGACCTTTGCCAAACACACCTTCAAATACATCATACGCAACAGCTTTATGTTCGTTTTCTTCAATCGCATGCCACAACCACATAGTTTTCATGGTGTCATCGGTCATCAATTCTTGAATATGTGAATTGGTCAATAATTGTGAGGCAATCGTAGCTGTGAAATGTTCTAGCGCAGTGGTCGCAGTTAAATCTACCATTTTCTGTGTAATGCCAATCGGTTTAGCCAACTTTGCCATAAATTTGCGTGTAGTTTGAATCACAGTATCTGTATAACAATCCAAAGTATCAACATCATGCCCAAATTTCTGTGCAGAGGCATTAAAACCGACATGCTCATGCGTGTGCATGGCTTCTTGTCCAATAAATGCACTGATTTCTTTCTGTAAATCTGCATTGTCTTTCAGCATTGGGTGATAACGCACAGCACGCACACTGTCTATAAAGAACTTCTCACCTGCGGGAAATAACGCAGATAATGCAGTCATAAAATGCGTTAGACCTGCATTACCATTCATCCAATATTCAGGTACAGTATCAAAGTTGAAATTCATTCGACGGACAGGAAAACTCGCCCCTGCACGTTCACTAATACTCACTTTAGCATTCATGTTGCTCACTCCTGAGGTTACAACAATGAAGTCATTCATTTCCTGTAACCCGCTATATTTTTTATTTTTCGGTATGAGTTCATATTACGGTTTTCTGTGCGGTATTTAAGTGCAGTTAAGGACAGTGAGTTGTCAGTTCAGGACATGAGGAATAAAAAATAATGATAAGTGAAATTATTTTTTGTGACGCAAGAGTAAAAAATAGACAATGAAATTATTTTTACGACGCAAGAGTAAAAAAATAGACGATGATTTTTTATGACGTAAGAGCAAGAATAATTAGACAGCAAATTTATTTTTATGATGTAAGAGAAAAAAAGGCAACTAAACCGCAGCAAAAGAATGTTCATAAAATGGTTTTAGATTGATTCAAGGTTTAAAGAACAGCTATTTCATCCATCAATACAGTAGGACAAGCTTTCATCCATCTGGAAACTAGCACACAAAATACAGCCATAAAAAAAGCGCCCCAAATGGAGCGCTTTTTCACACTATAAAGTGATTATGCTGTTACTTTAGCAACAACACCAGCACCTACAGTACGACCACCTTCACGGATCGCAAAACGTAGACCTGGGTCCATTGCGATTGGGTGGATTAATTCTACTGACATTTCAACGTTGTCACCTGGCATTACCATTTCAACGCCTTCTTTCAACTGGATTGCACCAGTTACGTCAGTTGTACGGAAATAGAATTGTGGACGGTAACCGTTAAGGAATGGAGTGTGACGACCACCTTCTTCTTTAGAAAGTACGTATACTTCCGCATCGAATTTAGTGTGTGGCTTGATTGTACCTGGTTTAGCAAGTACTTGACCACGTTGTACGTCTTCACGCTTAGTACCACGTAAAAGAACACCACAGTTCTCGCCCGCACGACCTTCGTCAAGAAGTTTACGGAACATTTCTACGCCAGTTACAGTTGTTTTAACTGTGTCTTTGATACCAACGATTTCAACTTCTTCGCCTACTTTCACGATACCAGTTTCTACACGACCAGTTACTACTGTACCACGACCAGAAATAGAGAATACGTCTTCGATTGGCATTAAGAATGCTTGGTCGATTGCACGTACTGGCTCTGGGATGTAAGTATCAAGCGCTTCAACAAGAGCAACTACAGCATCTTCACCATATTGACCTGATTCACCGTTAAGTGCAGCAAGTGCTGAACCACGGATTACTGGAGTGTCGTCGCCTGGGAAGTCGTAAGTAGAAAGAAGTTCACGAACTTCCATTTCAACTAATTCAATTAACTCTTCGTCGTCTACGATATCGCATTTGTTTAAGAATACGATGATGTAAGGTACACCTACCTGACGAGAAAGAAGGATGTGTTCACGAGTTTGTGGCATTGGACCATCAGTCGCTGAACAAACAAGGATCGCACCGTCCATCTGAGCAGCACCAGTGATCATGTTTTTAACATAGTCGGCGTGGCCTGGGCAGTCTACGTGCGCGTAGTGACGAGTTGGAGAATCGTATTCTACGTGAGAAGTATTAATTGTAATACCACGTGCTTTTTCTTCTGGTGCAGAGTCGATAGCAGCGTAATCTTTCGCTTCACCACCAAACTTACGTGCACATACTGTAGCAATCGCAGCTGTTAAAGTTGTTTTACCATGGTCAACGTGACCGATTGTGCCCACGTTAACGTGTGGCTTATTACGTTCGAACTTAGCCTTAGCCATGAGATCTTCCTTTTTAAAACAACTCATGGAGGATCACTCCATGAGCATTAGGTTTTTTAACTATGAATTAGTTTGCGCTTATAGTAATCGAAAGATTACTCGTCGTCACCTTTTTTACCACCAGACTGGAATTTAGCAATGATGCCATCTGCCACGTTACGTGGAGTTTCAGCATATTTAGCAAATTCCATAGAGTAAGTCGCACGACCTTGAGACATAGAACGCATGTGTGTTGCGTAACCAAACATCTCTGCAAGTGGAACTTCTGCACGAATTGCTTTAGTACCACCAGGTAAGTCGTCCATACCTTGAACCATACCACGACGACGGTTTAAGTCACCCATGATATCGCCCATGTAGTCTTCTGGAGTTTCTACTTCAACTTTCATGATTGGCTCAAGAAGAACAGGATCTGCTTTCATGAAACCGTCACGGAATGCGTAAGAACCCGCCATTTTGAACGATAATTCGTCAGAGTCGACATCGTGGTAAGAACCGTCGAATAATGTCGCTTTAATGCCTACAACTGGGTAACCAGCCAAGACACCATTCTTCATACGTTCTTGGATACCTTTGTCTACTGCACCGAAGAATTCTTTAGGTACTACACCACCTACAACTTCTTCAGCGAATTCGTAGTCTTTACCAGCTTCAGGATCAAGCGGCTCTAAACGTACGAATACGTGACCGAATTTACCTTTACCACCAGTTTGACGTACGAATTTACCTTCTTGCTCAATCGTCTTTTTGATCGTTTCGCGGTATGCAACCATTGGTTTACCAATGTTCGCTTCTACGTTGAATTCACGCTTCATACGGTCAACGATGATGTCAAGGTGAAGCTCGCCCATACCCGCAATGATCGTTTGACCAGATTCTTCGTCTGTACGAACGCGGAATGATGGATCTTCTTTCGCCAAGCGACCTAAAGCAACTGACATTTTTTCTTGGTCAGCTTTAGTTTTAGGTTCAACAGCCAATGCAATTACTGGCTCTGGGAATTCCATACGCTCTAGTGTAATTACGTGGTTTTCGTCACATAATGTATCACCAGTGGTTGTATCTTTAAGACCTACACACGCTGCGATGTCACCTGCACGAATTTCTTCGATGTCGTGACGGTCATTTGCGTGCATCTGTACGATACGACCAATACGCTCACGCTTCATTTTCACTGGGTTATAAACCGGGCTACCCGCTTTAAGAACACCAGAGTAAACACGTACGAACGTTAAGTTACCAACGAATTTGTCGTTCATGATTTTGAACGCTAACGCTGCGAAAGGTGCTTCGTCAGACGCTTCACGAGAACCTTCAGTTTCGTCTTTGTCGTCTAAGATACCTTTGATCGCTTCAACGTCAGTTGGTGCAGGTAAGAATTCAATTACTGCGTCCAACATACGTTGAACACCTTTGTTTTTGAATGCAGAACCACACATTGCAGGTTGAATTTCACCCGCTAATGTACGTTGACGTAAACCAGCAACGATTTCTTCTTTAGAAAGTTCGCCATTTTCTAGGTACTTGTCCATGAGTTCTTCTGATGCTTCTGCAGCAGCTTCAACCATGTTCGTACGCCATTCTTCAGCAGTTGCTTGAAGGTCAGCTGGAATCTCACCGTATTCAAACTTCATACCTTGTGAAGCTTCATCCCAGATGATTGACTTCATTTCGATTAAGTCAACAACACCTGTGAATGTGTCTTCTGCGCCCACTGGAACAACGATAGGCACTGGGTTTGCACCCAAGCGAGTTTTCATTTGTTCAACAACGCGGAAGAAGTTTGCACCTGTACGGTCCATTTTGTTCACGAACGCTAAACGAGGTACTTTATATTTGTTTGCTTGACGCCATACAGTTTCAGACTGAGGTTGTACACCACCTACAGCACAGTAAACCATACATGCACCGTCAAGAACACGCATAGAACGCTCAACTTCAATTGTGAAGTCAACGTGTCCTGGGGTGTCAATTACGTTAATGCGGTGTTGGTCAAACTGGTTACCCATACCTTTCCAGAAGCATGTTACAGCTGCTGAGGTAATAGTAATACCACGTTCTTGCTCTTGTTCCATCCAGTCAGTTGTTGCTGAACCTTCGTGAGTTTCACCAAGTTTGTGACTTTCACCTGTATAGAACAAAATACGTTCTGAAGTTGTTGTTTTACCCGCATCGATGTGCGCAGAGATACCAATGTTACGGTAACGAGAAATTGGGGTTTGACGTGCCATGATTTCTAGCATTCCTAAATTTTGTTGTTTAAAACAGGACGCTTTAAGCTGCCTAGCAACTTAAAGCGATTTGATGACAATTCAGTGACAACCGATTCATCACCCTCCTGATTAGGGCCTGTTTTATCCGCTTAGAAACGGTAGTGAGAGAAGGCTTTGTTGGCTTCAGCCATACGGTGCACATCTTCACGTTTTTTGATCGCTGCGCCTTTACCTTCAGATGCATCAAGCAACTCGCCAGCAAGACGTAACGCCATAGTTTTTTCAGAACGCTTAGCAGCAGCATCTACCAACCAACGCATCGCTAAAGCAGTACGACGGGATGGGCGTACTTCCATAGGAACTTGATAAGTAGCACCACCAACACGGCGTGCTTTTACTTCGACCATTGGACGAACTTTTTCAAGCGTAGCTTCAAAAAATTCAACTGGGTCTACTTTAGATTTTTCTTGAACGCGGTCTAAAGCACCGTAAACGATACTTTCAGCAATAGATTTTTTACCATCTTGCATTACGTGGTTCATGAATTTAGCGATTGTTTGGCTGCTGAATTTAGGATCCGGAAGGATTTCACGAGCAGCGACTACGCGACGTCTTGGCATTTTAAACTACCTATAAATATGACACTTCAGGGTGATCCAGCCGTAGCACAAAGTGTCGTGTGCATTTCGCTGGCCTTACTACACGTCGCTTGAATTTCACAAAATTAAATGCAGAAATCAGACAAGCGAGACGATAAAGGATTGCAGTTCTACGAACTAAGAGTTTAATCTTTAAAAGATTATTTCTTAGGACGTTTAGCACCGTATTTAGAACGTGACTGGTTACGATCTTTCACACCAGCACAGTCTAAAGAACCACGAACGGTATGGTAACGTACACCTGGTAAGTCTTTAACACGACCACCACGGATAAGAACAACACTGTGCTCTTGTAGGTTGTGACCTTCACCACCGATGTAGCTAGAAACTTCAAAACCTGAAGTTAAGCGAACACGGCAAACTTTACGCATTGCTGAGTTAGGTTTTTTAGGTGTAGTTGTGTAAACACGTGTACAAACACCACGACGTTGTGGACAAGCCTTCAACGCAGGAACTTTTGATTTTTCAACCAAAGTCGTACGACCCTTACGGATCAACTGATTTGTTGTTGCCATGTGGCAATTCTCCCGTTAATAAAAAGCCCCAAAAACATACTACTTTTTGAGGGCATGCAATTGTAAGCGAAGATAGAAAAATGGTCAATATTTCATAGGCAGTTAAAATACCAACCAAATTTCTACTTATCACTTGTTTTTATTCAGCTTTTGGCTTGCGAGTACTTGTACGAGTTCTCGGCTTTTTTGTAACCTGCTTTGCAGCTTCTTTGCTTGATGTTACTGGATTTTCCGAAACAGTTTCAGCCACTTGAGTTGAATCTTCCACTGGCTCCAAAGCATCTTCCAGCCTATATTCATCAATTTCTTCTGCAGGTACAGCAGGTTTTTGCGGTGCAACTTCAGCATGTGGCTCTAGCATTTGATCTGCCAATTCTTCTAGACCTTGCTGAATATTTTCATCGAGCTGTGCTGCAATT
Source organism: Acinetobacter sp. Swhac1 (assembly GCF_013390985.1). Taxonomy (NCBI): domain Bacteria; kingdom Pseudomonadati; phylum Pseudomonadota; class Gammaproteobacteria; order Moraxellales; family Moraxellaceae; genus Acinetobacter; species Acinetobacter sp. Swhac1. Next base: position 188,880 of record NZ_JACASN010000001.1, read on the forward strand.
GTTTCCACTTTGTCCGATTTTTTCTGCACTTTTACCGCTCGGATACTTTCATGGTCTGATACGGTTTGCACTAAAGCATCTGACGGCGCAGATTCCGCGCGCTCTTGCCCCGCTACTAATTCATCTTGCTCCGCATGTTTAGCTTCATTGCCCTTCAATTGCTCCAAGAGTTTAGGCGCAGCCTGTGCCAGCAATTCCAACGATTTTTCATACGCATGAATGGCAGATAAATTGCTGTCTTTATGCTGAATTAAATAGCTACGGGCATTGGAAAATACTTGCTGTGCCTTGTGATGCACATCTTCCACCAATTTCCAGCTATATACTGCACTCACCGATGCGGTTGCTACAGGCGTGAGTTTATTCAACATGGAAAACTTAGGTACATGATTCAACCACGGCCATTTGACTTGACCTTGCTCATTCAAGAAGTATTTCTTTAATGCCTCATAATCATTGCTTGAACCGAGCATATTTTGTAATTGATGCACATCATGAGTTTGTAGCATATTGGATAAGGTTTTCAGCCCCATCAGCACTGCTTGCTTTTCTGCAATAACGCCCAAATCAATTTGTTTAAAAATAAACTGAACAATTTCTTGCTCGGTATCTTTATTCAGTTCAAAACCGTAGGCACGCCCCACCTGATAAATGGTACGCAAAGACATCACAATAGATGCAGGCACATCAATGGTTGAACCAATTACTCCTGTTGCACCTGTCAATGCACCTTGCAGTGATGCAATCCATTTATTTTGTTCTGCGAGTGCTTGACCAATTCGCTTAGAACGATCTACATCTTGAGTCAATTCTTCTAAATCGCGTACGCCTGCCTGATCAAGCACATCATCAACTGAGCTAATATTGGAAGTAAAACTATTCAACTGATCAAATAAATAATCTGAAATTTTGTCAGAAAAATCGGGCGACACAAAACTTGCCACCTGATTGACACGGTTATAATGACGACCTAAAAGCTGACGTGAAACTTGAGGCACATGCTGTCTGAGCATGTGTTGAGGATTGTCATATTGACGTGCTTGAAAAGCACTAAAGCTACGCGCTTGACCTTCAATAATTTGTCCTGATTTTGCACTGTGCTCATCCTTTGCTACAGCACTTGGTGCAACTTGCTGCAAAACATGGATGCCTGTTCTGCTGAGCTTTTTAGCCACTCCAATCGCATTCGAGAAGAATCCGCTTGATTGTTTATTGTTGGAATCTGACATTCTTACTCCTCATTTTTAATTTCTATGATTTATAGGTAAATACTAGGTGTAGTCTAAGTTTATCTCAATGTGATTGTGTATCTTTTGGTTGGCTTCCTGCATCTTATTTGATGGTTCACTGCGGTTTGATCTTCTCTGCAAAGTGGCATCATATTTGCCATAAGAATTCAAAATTCTTTCTGTTATTATGAACGCAATTGTAAGACATGAGTCATACCGTATCAGCGATTGCTTGGCAATTACGGTGTTCGGCTCAACATTTTCACCATAAAAGGGATCTGTAGATGAAACGTGTTGTAATCACCGGCATGGGCATTAACTCGTGCATTGGTAATACTTTAGAAGCTGTGACTCATTCTTTACAAAACGGTATTTCTGGGACACGTTCCAACCCAACTTATGCTGAACTTAATTTCAAAAGCCACGTAAGTGCAGCAGCAGAACAAAACTTTGACCATATTGACCGAAAATTAAAACGTTTTATGGGCGTGTGTGCGATGTACGCTTACAATGCTGCAGTAGATGCCATTGAACATGCGGGCTTAAAGCAAGAAGATTTAGCAGGCAACCCACGTTACGGTATCGCGGGTGGTTCAGGCGGTAACTCTACAGCATCTGTTGCAGAAATGATTGAGCTACTTGAAGAAAAAGGCGCACGTAAAATTGGTCCTTTCTTCGTACCACGTAACATGTCGAACACGATTACAGCTAACTTGGGCGTTGCGTTCAAATTACAAGGTATTGCGCACTCAATTACCAGTGCATGCGCAACTTCTGCCGATGCAATTGGTTATGCCTACAACCTTATTCAATTGGGTAAACAAGATTTAATGCTAGCAGGTGGCGGTGAAGAAGATCACTGGTCACAAAGCTTGTTGTTTGATGCGATGGGTGCATTGTGTTCTAAATACAACGACACACCAGAAACAGCATCTCGTCCGTATTCTGCAGACCGTGATGGTTTCGTCATCGCTGGTGGTGGTGGTTTCGTGGTTCTTGAATCACTTGAACACGCTCAAGCACGTGGTGCAAACATTTTAGCTGAAGTAGTTGCGTATGCTGCAAACTCTGATGGTGCAGACATGGTTGCTCCAAGCGGCGAAGGTGCAACACGTTGTATCTTGATGGCTTTAGACGAAGCGAAACAACACGGTGTAGACGCAATTGACTATGTCAACACACATGGTACTTCTACCCCAGCAGGTGACGTAACTGAATTGAAAGCCATGGAACGTGCGTTTGGTGAAGGTAAAGTACCTGCGCTCAGCTCAACGAAGTCGATGACAGGTCACAGCTTGGGTGCTGCAGGCGTTCAAGAAGCAATTTATTCTGTCTTGATGATGCAAAATGATTTCATTGCACCAAACATCAACGTCACTGAACTGGATGAAGGCGCGAAAGCATTTGATATCGTACTTGAAAAACGCGACACAAAATTGAATACTGTCATGAGTAACAGTTTCGGTTTTGGCGGTGTAAATGCCTGCCTTATTTTCAAGAAGTGGGATGAATAATCTCCTATAGGATAGTCGATGGATGCACCTTCTGATGCTTTTTTATGGGTAAAAGCATTACATATTATTGCCGTGGTTTGCTGGTTCGCTGCATTGTTCTACTTACCACGTTTATATGTTTACCATGCCATGAGTGAAGATACACTGAGTCATCAGCGTTTTGAAATCATGGAGCGCAAGTTGTACCGAGGGATTATGTGGCCATCTATGATCGCCACCCTCATTACGGCACACTTTTTGGTAGATTGGGGCGATGCGACCCGCAATTACCACGATGCGTTATGGTTTTACCTGAAAGTAGCATTGGTCGGGTTATTGGTGATTTACCATTTAGTTTGTGGCTATTACCGCCAAAAACTGATTGGCAATGCACATTATAAATCACACAAGTTCTGGCGATTCTTTAATGAAATGCCAACGGTACTGTTATTAGCGATTGTAATTTTAGTCGTGGTAAAACCACAATTTTAAAATTTGAAACGTTAAGCATCTAGACATCTCAACCTGATTCGGTTGTAAAAACCTCAGTTTAAGGAACTGAGGTTTTTTTATGGGTGACAACTAAAAACAGCATTTATGCTTTAATTCAACGTATTTGTGAGTAAGGCTGAAAGCCCAATGCCGCTGCTTGTTTCTGCTGAGATTGAGGAATCGTGACTATAGCAATTTTTCCATCTGCTCCGCCACAGACCTGTGCATACATCCGCCCATCTGAACCTACACTGGCATGCTTCACTTGAATCTGTGCCTGCTGTAGACGCTGAACAATTTCTGTAAGGGTTAAACCTGAGTCTGGCTCACACTGTCGATGTTGCAATGATGTGTACATTTCGACCTGCGCAGTAGGTGTTGTGGATGTAGCAGCATGATTGGCACATGCAGTCATCAGTATTGAAACCGCTACTACTGCAATAGATTGACTAAATATCTTCATCACATACCCTCTTTCAATATTAAAATTAAATATTCAAATTAAATATTGAAGCACGATCTTTGCAATAACACTGCGCTAGAAATGCAAACAGATGTAAGCATCTCGCTCATCCAGATAACTGTTCAAGCACCGACAAAATTTGCGCAAAACACTGAATTCTATGTTTTGGTGCAGCCAAGTCTAACTCCTGAGCCGAACCATAGCCGTATTCGACTGCAACACAATCGACTCCATTGGCTCGTGCACCTAAAATATCGTGTTCACGATCTCCAATCATTAAACATTGTTCAGGTTGCAATTGTTCTTGCTGCAAAATATAGGCAATTAAATCCGCTTTATTGGTACGCTCACCATTTAGTTCGCTACCGTAGGGATATTCAAAATATTGCAATAAATCGAAGTGATCTAAAATTTGGCGTGCATAAATTTCAGGTTTGGCTGTTGCTAAAAACAGTCGATAGCCTTGCTGTTTTAAATCTGCCAATGTTGCAGCAACATCTTCAAAGACATGATTTTCAAATAAGCCTGTTGCAGCAAAACGCTCTCGATAGCCTGCTAAGGCTTGCTCTGCCAATACGTCATGCACATCTACATGAAGTAATTTTGCCAAAGAGGCTTTTAAGGGCGGCCCGATAATCCAATCAATATTTTCCGTATCTGCAATAGGATGTCCAACCTTAGCCAAACCATAACGCGCAGAAGCGGTAATGCCCTCTTTCGGGTCGGTCAGCGTGCCATCTAAATCAATTAAAAGGTTCTTTATCACAATGTCAGCCTATGTGCCTAAATGACTATCGAGTGTTACTCCAAAGTTGCCTATACTAACGTAAATAGAAGCAATTAAGGATATGTGTGTGCGACCAACAGTACTATGTTTTTCTGGTTTAGACCCTTCGGGTGGCGCTGGTTTACAGGCTGATATTGAAGCCGTTGGCAATAGCGGTGCACATGCAGCGATTGCCTGCACAGCACTGACCATTCAAAACTCTCAGCAAGTATTTGGCTTTGAAGCAACGTCTAAAGAATTGTTATTGGCGCAAGCCAATGCGGTGGTGAATGATTTGCCCATTAAAGTTGTAAAGTCGGGCATGTTGGGCACCACTGACAATATTGCAGCGCTGGCAGATTTTTTACGTGCACATCCTGATTATTTATATGTGCTTGACCCTGTTTTGGTTGCTAATAGTGGTGGTTCTTTAGGTAATCAAGCGACTTTGGTTCAGGCATTTGTCGAGTTGATTCCACTGGCGACTTTAATCACGCCAAATACTGTGGAATTACGTGCCTTAACGGGTGAAGATGATTTAGAACGCGCAACAGCTAAATTATTTGCAATGGGCGCGCAGGCCGTTTTGGTCAAAGGTGGGCATGAAGATACCCCTGATCATATTCGTAATGCACTGTATATTAACAATGAAATGGTTTCAGAAACCCGCTGTCCACGGCTTGAAGGTGAATATCACGGTTCAGGCTGTTCATTGGCGAGCTTTATTGCAGGGCGCTTGGCAATGGGAGATCAACTGAAACAAGCGGTACAACATGCTGAAACTTGGTTGTTTGGTGTGCTTAAATATGCGGAAACGCCTGTACCGAACGGACAGAAAATTCCGAAAAGGTTTTAGTGCTTATCGTTCAACTCCTTCAAACCCTGATCACCTTGTATCAGGGTTTTTCATTGCAACTTTTTAACGTTCGTGCCGTTGTTTCAAATTTTCGACATGTTGACGATTGGTTTTCCAAGACTTATCAAGTAGTTCTTTTTCAATTCTCAGCTGAATACGTTTCAGTTTCATCGGTGAAATGACTTCATGCCGAAAACCTTTGACATACTCAACCCATGCACTGCCTTTAAAAACATTGTTGGGCAAAGAGGTCTTAAACTCACAGTCTGGCATAAATACAATCACAGAATGCAGATATTCAGGCTCGACAATATCGCTCAATACTGATTCCAAGACTTTTATATGCTTATAGTTCTGATAGACAGGATTTTGAAACTTGTAGGTCTTTTTATAAATTTTTTGTGTCCATACTTTTTGGCGTTCTCCACCAAAAATCCAGCCTTTATAGTTTTTTGTTTCAATCACAAAAACCCCAAAAGGACTCAATAAAATATGATCTATTTGAGTTGTTCCTGCGAACTCATCAGGCAAAGTTACATCATTCAACAAGATATAACGTTCATCTAAATACAACTTCACATGCGTACTTACTGCGAGTTCCCCCACCTTTCCCTTTAGAAAAGGTTTGAAAATTTTGATCAGCCCTACACCTGCAACAAGCAGAATAAGCCACCAAAACTGCAACAATAATGTTTTTAACATTTCCCCTGCTCTATTTTATTTTGATCAAAATTGTTGTTGAATCTCAGTCATTTAAACTTTTGAAGTTGAAGATTCTAACTTTAACAAAATCGCTTTATTATCCAACCCGCCTGCAAAGCCCACCAATTTTCCACTTGCACCCACCACCCGATGACACGGTGCAATAATCGAAATTGGATTTTTGCCATTTGCCGCCCCTACGGCACGCATCGCATTCTCACTACCAACTTGTTCGGCAATTTGCTTATAACTACGAGTTTCCCCAAAAGGAATGCTTAATAACGCCTGCCAGACTTTCTTCTGAAATTCAGTGCCTTCAAAATCAAGAGGCACATCAAATTGCTGACGCTGACCTGCAAAATACTCTTGGAGTTGCTGCTGAGTTTTGAGCAAAATTGGATGATCATCTTGTCGAACTAAACTGGCTAAACGTACCCGTTTATGATCTTCGTTATCCCACATTACCGCAACCAATGCGTGATCGTGAGCCACCAATTTAAGCACGCCTACAGGAGTGTCCATTTCAGTAAATGCCAATTGCATTATTTTTCTCCTCAAGCAGGTTGGGTATCAGGTCATCCTGTTTTTAACTCAAACCGATCTGTTATTGAGCACACACTAAAAGACTGCATTCCAAGTTAGCTGGATGAAATTTTCATAAGCACCAAACCTGAAATAATCAGAACTGCAGCCAACATACGCATAGCACTGGCAGGTTCGCCTAAAACAAAAATACCGACTAAAAATGAACCGACTGCGCCTATACCTGTCCAAATCGTATAAGCCGTGCCTAATGGCAAAGTACGCATGGCATAGGCCAAAAGCGCAAAACTTAAAATCATAAAAAAGATAGTCACGATACTGGGCGTTAATTTACTAAAGCCGTCAGACAACTTCATGGAGTATGCCCAAACCACTTCAAAAATACCCGCCGATATCAACATCATCCAGGCCATAACGCCCTCCTTCAATAGCATGAAATCAGGCCGTCCTGAAGATTTTTCTTGTCGAGTGTTCAGTCACTTTGACTATTTCTAAAAACCCAAACAAGGGAGGTCGTTCCTCCTGTTGCAATTTAAGCCACCGCGCAGCGATGATCCGTCTATTTTAAACTTAAAATTTTGCGCGCACCATTCAATACAAACATGGCCACAACTAAGCCAATAATCAGGTCTGGATAATTCGACCCTGTCAGCATCACCAAACCGCCCGCGATAATCACACCTAAATTCACAATCACATCATTGGCGGAAAAAATATAACTGGCTTGCATGTGGGTTCCACCATCTTTATGCCCTGAAATTAGCCATAAACAGGTGACGTTTGCCAGCAATGCCACAGCACCAATGACCATCATCAACATGGATTCAGGCTCACTGCCTAAGAAGAAACGGCGCAGGACATCAAAGATAACCAGTGCAGCCAAACCCAGTTGTACCCAACCAGACAAATGTGCAGCTTTGAGCTGTTTCTTGGCGGATTGACCCACGACAAATAAAGCCAAACCATACACGGCGGCATCGGCAAACATATCTAAGGAGTCAGCAATTAACCCAGTCGAAGATGCAATTAAACCTGCAATTAATTCCACCAAAAACATAGCGGCATTAATACCAAGCAAGGCATATAGCACTTTTTGTTGTGCAGCGCTGTTAGATACAGGCAGTTCAGTTTGTGTATTGGCTTCAGTCTGTTGCAACACAGCACCCAAACCCAATGCTTCTAATTTATGGGTAATTTCTGTGGCAGATTGGTTGCTGTGATAAACCTTTAAAAGTCGTGCAGGTGAATCAAAAGACAAGGCTGCAATATCATTATGATCTGCCAAAGCAATCCGCACCATTTGTTCTTCTGCGCCACAATCCATTTTAGGAATATGGTATGCACTCACCCACGGACTCAAAAGTTCCGAATCCAAAATTGTTGCTTTATCTGTCTTGGCAGTCGTTGCAGATGTACAGCTATTTTGATCAGCACAGCTTTTTTCTGTATCGCAAGACGAACCACAGCCTGTATCGCCACATGACTTGGAGTGTGTAGGCGCAGTTGCACAAGGCTGGTTTACATTTTTTTGCGTATCACAACCACAGCCAATATTGTTTAGATTTTGGTTTTCTAAGTTTTTATCTTGATTAGATTGAGGATCTTGAGTTGATGAAGACATACGCCACACCCAAAAATACAATAGGCTCAGTATAAACCAAGCCTATGTATTTAGGGACAATCTATTCTATTTAGAAGCAGCAACGATCCATTGACTTAATCATTGATAAATACCCCTAATCATTAAAACCTGAAACGCAAGCCTAGCGCATATAAGCCGCTCTGCTCGGAATCGGTTGCAGACTGCCAAGCAGTGTGTTGATCACCTTTCGTATACTCATAACCTGCACTGATATACGGCATGATGTTCTTGCTGATTTCATAACGCATTTCCACACCCACAGCTGCGCGGTTGAGTCCTGTTTTTTTCGCATATTTGGCATCATCCTGCAGAATAACATCTACATCTAAATAAGGCTGTGCGATCAATTTCTGAGTCAATAACAGATCCCGTGTGGTTTCCAAACTCAAAGCCGCACATTGATCCTCACCCAAATAAAAATAAGCATCGGTTTCAAAAAAATATGGAGCTAAACCATGTAAGCCAAACACAGCGTCAAACTTATCTTCTCGGTCTGTTTGATGCTCTTGCTGATTCACTTCGTGTCGATAACGCACACCTGCTTGCACATCCCAAAAATCTAAAATCATACGACTGTATAACAACTTGGCATCATATTCAGTCGCTTGTGACTCTTGCTTATCGCTATGAATTTTCACAAACAACTTGTTTTCATCAGTTCCGATACGAGTTTGTAATTTAGATTTGAGCACTCCCTCGGCATGATCATTCACTTGCCATTGCGTATCTAAAGTGCTCACCGCGTACACCTGCGCACCATGTTCTTTACGATGATCGTGTGACTGCGACTCTTGCACGGACGAATCGGATTGATGCGATTGATGCGATTGATGCGATTGATGCGATTGATGCGATTGATGCGATTGATGCGATTGATGCGATTGATGCGATTGATGCGATTGATGCGATTGATGCGATTGATGCGATTGATGCGATTGAGTATCAGCCTGAGCTGCAATTGTTGCAATCTCTGCTGAACTGGCATGTGCACTATGCACCTCTGTCGCTGCTAGCCCAACTGTACTGATGCAGCAGACAGAAATACTTAAAACTGTTTTCGCAAAAAGATTAATGTTGTGCATGTGCTGCTCCTTTTTGCGCTGTCGCTGAAGGGGTTTGAGTGGCTTGAATTGCTGTGGTTGAAAGCGGTTCATTTTCACTCACCTGCGCTACAATCAATTTATTCATCATTCCCGCGCTCATGTGATAGAGCAAATGACAATGTATTGCCCATTCACCTAATTCATCTGCAGTAAGCAGTGCAGTTACAGTTTGACCTGGCGGCACAATTAAGGTGTGTTTATTCGGCATTTCTGCTGCCGTTTGACCATTTTCCAACTGCATAAACATGCCATGTAAATGCATTGGATGTGCCATCATGCTGTCATTGATAAATTTAATCCGAATACGCTCACCATATTTCACCTTGAGTGGTGTGGCATCACTAAATTTCTTACCGTTGATTGTCCAGATATAACGCTCCATCGTACCACCTAAACGCACGACCAATTCACTGCTTGGTTCACGTGTATCTGCTTGTGGCTGCAGCGATTTCAAATCTTCATAGTGCAAGGCTTTATGCCCTGCAGGTGTAGAAGCATTCGCCCATCCATATACCATCGCATTTTTGTGTTCTGCTGAAGGCATACGATGTTGTGTATTGGCATTTTCAGACATTGCAGCGTGGTTCATTTTGGAGTGATCCGGCTCAGACATTGATGCATGATTCATTTTGGAATGATCCATTTCAGACATCGCTGCATGATTCATTTTGGAATGATCCATTTCAGACATCGTTGCATGGTTCATTTTAGAGTGATGCATTTCAGACATTACCGCATGATTCATTTTGGAGTGATTCATTTCAGACATCGCAACATGACTCATCTTGGAATGATCCATCTCAGACATTGATGCATGATTCATTTTGGAATGATCATCACCTGAATGCTCTGTGGCATGCCCCATATCTTGCATGGTGAGTAAAGCACGCGGACGCGCTGCCGGTAGCTGTAGATTTGATGTTGCAGAATGAAATTCACTCTGCAAGCTCCCCACTGCAAAACCCGAGCGGTCTATCGATTCTGCTTCAATTTGATAGTGTGCTGCTTGAGGTTCAACAATCACATCGTAGGTTTCTGCAGTGCCGATACGAAATTCATCCACAGTAACAGGTTTGACTGGCTGACCATCGGCACTGACCACTGTCATTTTTAAGTTTGGAATCCGCACATCATAAAACGACATGGCAGAGGCATTGATAAAACGTAAACGCACTTTTTCATTTGGCTTAAATACACCTGTCCAGTGCTGTTCAGGTGTCTTGCCATTCATTAAAAAAGTATAGCCTGTGACATCGGAAAGGTCGGTTTTCAGCATGCGCATCTGATTCCACATTTTGCGGTCTGACCATGTGGCTTTTAGCCCATCACGCTGTACTTGACGCCAAACATCACCTAAGGTTTCACGCTGATTTTGATAAAACTCGGCTGAAATTTTTAAATCTTTCTGAATTTGATTGCTAGATTTTTCATGAAAATCTGACAGCATCACCACATAATCACGATCTGTGTATTCATGTGCGTTTACGGCTGGCTTGGCTTTAGGATGAATCACCAAAGAGCCGTATAGACCATCTTGTTCCTGACCTTTGGAATGTGCGTGATACCAATAGGTACCACTTTGACGTACTTTAAATTGATAAACAAAATGTCCTTGTGGCTTAATCCCTTGAAAACCATTAAATCCAGGCACTCCATCCATCAAACCGGGCAACAATAAACCATGCCAGTGAATAGATGAGTCCTGATTTTTTAATTGATTATTAACGTGAATTACCGCCTCATCGCCTTCTTCAAATTCGAGTGCAGGCGCGGGAAATTGTCCATTGACTGTAATACGTTGAACAGGTTTTCCCGTGATATTGACCGTTTGTTCTGCAATGGTCAGGTGATATTCCTTGACCGCAGCAAATGCAGAACTCGAACACAATGCACAGACTGTTAAAAACAGCGCAGGCTGATAAAATTTAGACATGACTTAATCCTTAAAATAAAACGTAAAGGTGTTTTGAATTCAGGATTAAGCTTTGGGTGGACGTAAAATTTGCTGCCAATGCCCAAGTGAATGTTGAGCTTGATAAGCAGGCAATAGAATATTGACCGATGTAAGTGCTATAGGTTGAATCAGTTCAGGGACTTGCACATTCAACACACTGTTTAAGCTTTGACAATGCAACTGCGCACAGTCCTGACAATTCGTCTTTGCAGTAGAAAAATCAGCCGAGCCATAACAATCTGCCGCATTTAAATCGGTATCCGTTGCGGATGTGTGCTGACTGAGATGATGGTTGGCCTTGGCATCATGCCCAGATATATGCTGCTTGGTTTCAGGATACGTTTGTAAAGCTGTGGTATGACAATCTGGTAAAGATGTCATTTCACTCGCTGCGGTTGCAGAATGTCGAATCTCAGACCCTGCTGCCTGATTTGACATCATCCAATCATGTGCAGGTTTTACCGCAGCACTAACAATACCACTCCACCCTATGACAAATGCCATCAGGACAACAAACCACATTTGTTTGTAGGGTTGAGTCAGCACTAAATAAATTCCTGAGTATGAAAGATGCAGACCTGAACTTGCACAAGAATTGAACATTTTTGCCAAGTGCAATCCACAATCTACAATTCACTCAATATAATTCATGCTCCACTTATACACAATATGTTCTACATTGAAAAACAGAATGAATCAGTGCGATTTGAAAGCCAACTAAAACAATCAAGTTATATATTAAGCAACTTATTTTTATAATTAACTGAGTAAATACTCAATAAATTCAGTGTATTTAAAATAAACAAAAAGGATTCGATTGAATCCTTTTTATACTTATTTTGTATAATTCATAAACCACTGATGTACCAATGTTTATAAATTAATCTGTTTATCCATAGTGTTATCAACATAGATATCCATACGGTTATCTACAAAGTTATCCACAGCTTAAGACCTTGTGATTATAGATACTTATACGTCGACTGCGCCAACTTTTGCCAATTCAGCGCGCATGTCATCAATCACTGTTTTATAGTCTGGCTTGCCAAAAATTGCTGAACCTGCAACAAACATATCTGCACCCGCTTCTGCAATTTCACGAATATTGGCAGGTCCCACACCACCATCGACTTCTAAACGAATATCACGACCTGACGCATCAATAATTTGACGTGCCTGACGTAATTTCTCTAAAGTCATCGGAATGAATTTTTGCCCACCAAACCCTGGGTTCACACTCATGAGTAAAATCTGATCGACTTTATCAAGTACATAATCTAAATAATGTAGCGGTGTAGCAGGGTTAAAGACCAAACCCGCTTTTGCCCCGCCCGATTTAATCAGTTGCAATGAACGGTCAATATGCTCTGAAGCCTCAGGATGGAACGTGATAATATCTGCGCCCGCTTCCAGAAAATCACCAATCATGCGGTCTACAGGTTTTACCATTAAATGCACATCAATTGGCGCAGTAATACCATAGTTTTTCAATGCCTTACATACACCTGCACCAAAGGTTAAATTTGGTACATAGTGATTATCCATCACATCAAAATGCACCACATCAGCACCCGCCTGAAGTACATTTTCCACTTCTTCGCCTAGACGAGCAAAATCTGCAGATAAGATAGACGGCGCAATTAAATAAGGCTTGGACATGGGAGAACCTAGCTAAATATTGGGATTGTGGCGCATTATAGCAAAGACTGCTTGGTGTGGTGGATTCTGTTACGATTGGATCATTCAGTTGGATGATTCAGGTCGATCAGCCAATTTGATAGTTCTATCTCCGCAACGCTCTGTTGCAGCATTCCACTGTTCTTTTAGTCTGGCTTTGTTATGGTGAACATCTTTACTCATTTGAACAAAATGCTGGTTTCTATAGACAATGAACAGTTCTGCCCATATTCAAACAACGCAAGCAAGCCGTATTGCCAAGCGTCTACTCAACCACTGGAAACATAAATTTGATGTTGCAGAAAACGCAAGCCAATACCAAATTATGATGCCAGCTGCCACAATTCTGCTTACACCTCAAACACATGAGCTTGTAGTTGAAATTCAGGTAAAAGATGCTGAAACAGATTTAAGTTACCTCGAACACGTCGTGCTTGATCATTTAAGTCGTATGGGACAAACAGAATTGAGCGCGGTTTGGCAACGACACTAACTGTTTCATGTTAAGGCGCTAAACGCTGCGTCTGCTCAAAATCCTTAACCGCTTGAATACGTTTTTGTGTTGCAGGATGACTTTGCAGAAAATCCAAAGGGCTTTTGGCGGTGTCTTCACCTGCATCTTCTGCCAAACGCTCCAAAAAATGAGTGAAATGAATGGTTGGAATACCCTGAGCGTGCATCGTATTTAAAGCATAATGATCTGCTTCAGATTCAAAATTACGTGAATAATTTGCCCCCACGAGCGCCACAGGCAAGGTCGAAACTAAATCTGTACCATCTCCTGTAATGGCGAGCAAAATAATACTAAACCCTAAGCTCGATAAAGCCTGTTGCAAGCTGTGTCGTTCTGCCAAATGCCCTTGTTCATGTGCCAACACGCCAATGATTTCCTGATCATTCTGCGCCAATTCCACCAATTCATCGGTCAAAATAATGGTGTTATTCGGAATTGCCAAAGCATTCGCTCCTATTCCATGACCTTGTCGAAACAACACTTTGGCAGGTGAATCTCCTGCAATGAGCTGTTGATAATCTGTCAGAATTTTCTGCTGTCGCGCTACGGGGAGCTGACTTGGCGATGTCATGTCTAAGATATAACGCTCTGCTTCATCACCAATTTGATTTAAGGTGTTCGCAGGTAATTGAAAGGCAACGTATTTTGATGCACTTGGGATGCCCCACTGCACTGTGACAAATACCATCAACGACACAAAAACCAGACTAAATACTATCAGACTTGGCGTGCGTTCCAATTTCCAGATGGAATGCTGCACCTGTTTATTTCGCAGTTGAAACCACTCAGGCAAGGCTTGGGAAAATTCAATACGCGCATCATCTTTGAGTTCAATGACAGGTTGAATTTTACCTAGTGCCCCCACCAACATCATGTCTTGATAATGATAGCGCCGCTGTTGCTCTAAATTTTCACCATAACGAATAAATACCGACTGAGCATCTATAGGAGAGATTTTAGCTGCCCATGGTTTAGACACCACACCATCATAAAACACCACATCCACGATCTGTGCCGCCATCTTCATCTCCTACCTTACAGCGATACATCAATATCAAAAATATCACTGATTTCTTCTGCTAGTGCGCTATGTTCAGCTTGCAGTTGATTGATCATCAAATCTGGATCATTTTTTAAATGTAGACTTAAAGACTCAACCTGATAGCGATATAAACGAATAGCTGCCCATGGGGTCATTAAACCCAAACTCAGGACTTTCACAATCCAATTGGTCACCACAATCCAAGTATAGTGCCACTGCCCACAATCGGTCTGAAATTCACTACGACTGATACTGGTATTGTTCCATGTAGTGATAAAAATTCGCGCCGACATTAATGGCCAAATTAAAAACAACCCCAACAGATAAACCGCTACAAATAACCAAATCAACTGCGCAGGATTACGACTCAACTGTCCTGCCAAAGCCAACATTATCCCGACTGCAAGCAAAATGCCAAAGAACAAAAAAACAGGTATGTACATTGCGCGCATATAGGCTGGCCAATCTGCTTTCAGCTTAAATTTAAGCTGTCCTGCATATAAATGGTCTAGGCAATAACGCTTATACATCCACACCAACACAGGAAAAAATAAGCCCAAAGTAAACAAATTAATTACGATACATTTTAAAAATACCCAATAGGCTTCTTTGTTACTGCCTGAAAAATAAAAACGGGCATTGCCAAATTTACTATTTCGCGCCTTGAAACGGATGGTCGCTCGAATCAACCACGGCACAGCCAAATATAAAACCACCACGCCAATGACCATTGCTTTTACTGAATAATTGGAAATCACCGAGATCGCAACATAAATTCCAATAGCAATTAAACGTCCCAATAAAATTTTATGTGGGATGCCCGTGAAATCAAAACGACGTTTGATTAATTCGGTATTGCCATAAAAGTAGCGCAAACGACGTACTTTTGCCCACGGTGCATACAGCCCAAAGGTCACGATCATCAACAGAATATTGACAATCCAAATACCAAAATACTCTGAGGCGCTACCATGAAACTGAAAATGATGAATCCGTCCAAGTAATGGATTCCGTGCGGGTGGCGTTGTCGGTTCCACTGGAAAAAACGGGGAAGATGGCGTTGCTTGTTGTGGTGAATCCCATTCTGAATTGTGCATGTGATGCCTTATTTATTTTATTGTGCGGTCGTTATTTTACCCAGACACTCAAACCCAAATGAGCAATGTTTCCAAATGGTAAAAAAGCAAGTGTTCACCATTCTAATAAAAAGTGAACAACTTGCCTAGAAAAGTTTAAAAATCAATGCGTAAAATTGAGTACTTGGCTTAGTCCGTTTGCAATTGTACCGCATGGAATTGCAAATGCTGATCTATAAAGCTTTGAATGAAATAATAGCCATGATCATAGCCTGCATGTTCCCGCAAACTCAATTTTTGCCCAACCGCATCGCAAGCTTGCTGAAATAATGCAGGATTGAGCTGACTATAAAATTGATCTTTCAATCCCTGATCAATCAAAATTTCACTGAACAATGCACCTTTGACCTGCACCAAAGCAGTCGCATCGTGCTGTAACCATACTTGCTGATCTGTACCTAAATAATTAGAAAATGCTTTTTCACCCCACGGGCATTGGCTTGGCGCACAAATCGGAGCAAAAGCAGACACGGACTTAAATTTGTCAGGATATTTAAACGCGAGGGTCAATGCACCATGACCGCCCATACTGTGCCCCATGATGCCAAGGTGCTGTGCCTGAATTGGGAACTGTTGCAGCACCAATTGATAAAGCTCATCGGTGACAAAAGTTTCCATTTGATAATGTGCCGCCCACGGTGCTTGTGTCGCATTGATATAGAAACCTGCACCCTGTCCAATATCCCAATGGTCGCCTTTGGCAACAGCTTCGCCACGCGGTGAAGTATCTGGACTAATCAAAATCAGTCCCAATTGCGCTGCCATGTGCTGCGCATGTGCTTTAATCGCAAAGGTTTCTTCGTTACAGGTTAAACCTGCCAAATAAAATACCGCAGGACAAGCCTGCCCCGCCAAAGCTTGTTCTGGTAAAAAAATGCCAAACTGAGTTTCAGTCTGTAAAGCATTGGAATGAAAACGATAAATTCGTTGCTCACCCTCAAAACAGCGGTTGTTCTGAATTAACTCCATCACCCTCTCCTCTTTGGCTTATTGAACAGATTGCGCACTCAATTGAATTTCAGCCGATGTTGCAACACTTTTTTGAGGAAACAAACGCTGCTCTAATTGTGGCAACATCAATTCCATATTTTTACCCATCGCCCATTGCGGCTCTGAAGGTTCAAAACCTTGCGCTTGCTCCCATTTCGCCACAGTCACTTTGGCTTCATTAAAAGCATTAGCAAAAGAGTTTTGTTCACGCATAGCCTGATCAAAAAAGGCACGACCAAAATAAGTATAGTCAGCTTCGTTTGAACAGCCAAATGACTCACGGTCTGCCGCCGAAGCAGTAATCACTAAGGTATTATCATCTTGCAAAGCAGATACAAAGCTACCTGAATAACAGGCCGAAATGACGATCACACGCCAACGAATACCCGATTTATCCAAAGTATCGCGTAACCATTTCGGATCGACCTGATTTAAGTCAAGTGGTGCATTTTCAATTTCAAAATGATCTTTTAAACCGTGTGAGGTCATATATAAAAACAGCACATCACTTTCACGGTTCATGCGTTGTCCAATACGGCGCAGCGCTAATTCAATACTAGTTTGTGAAGCAATTGGAATTACATTGCGGGTCATTGGGTTATTAATTAACACCATCGAACGCCCAAAAGTACCAAAACGAGTATCAAACTGTTCACGAATCCGTTCAATTTCAGACATAAATACGTCTTGATAACTCGCCCCTGCAACCCCTAAAAAGTACCAATGCGATTGGGCAAATTCCCCATATTGAATACTGTCTAAAGCTTTATTGAGTACACGGCTTTGTGCATAAAAAGCTGCTTCGCTTAGACTTGGTGGAACTTCTTCTACCTTCCAAATGGGCTGACTTTTCACTGACATTTGCCAAACCACCAAAGTGAATAAGGTCGCTAAAACAATCAGCGCACGTTCCCACCACGGCCAATGCAGCTCACGTGAAAACACCCACACTACTGCCAAACTTTGCCAAACAAACAGCACCATAAAAATGGTAGGTAAATAGTCATATAACACATACGGCAAGACATCCATCATGCCCATGTATTGAATCAAGCTTTGCAATAAAGCAACGTGAGTATCTAATACCAACCACAACAAAGCAGGTACTAACAATAAACGCGGGTTATTGACACGCTGAGAAAGAATAATTCCGACAATTAAGGCAATAAAAGGCCACAAAGCATAACTAACCAAACCCTGTGGGTTAAATTCCCCCACTTCTCCCGCCACCAACCAACTGAATAAGGTATTGGCAAGACCGCCTAAAACCCCCCAAAAAATCAGTTGTAAGATAGAAGGTCGAATAATTTGTAAAGAGCGTCGCGAACCCAAAAATAACCAAACGCCCGCGGCTTGGTTGCTTTTAAAATCGTGCCAAAAATTAATGGAGGGTTTGAAGTCAATCATAGGATTCTGTTAATCGCAGCTCGCGTTTCCACACTCCAAGTTTATGCTTGTCGTCGTAATTATCAATTGTCAATTTTAACTATATAACAAATCTTTGCGCATTATAGAAGCATTGAACGCCTTGCCACTGCTTTAGTGGTAGAAATCTACCCGTTGTTCAAATTTGCTTGGAAATAAGCATCAAATCGGCAAGCATCACCCTGCCATTGATGTGTGGTTTCCTGCCCCGCCAAAAACACTGCTAAACGTGGACGCTTCACCACAACACGTTTGGCAATTTGCTGTGCCAAACCCAGTAAATGATCACCCAAATCCATTTCACCATCTTCAGGTAACAACAAATGTAATAACTGCATTTGTTTTTTGACTTGCGCCTGCTTTTTCTGCGCCTGTTGATGTTGATCTCGCTGCGGAAACATTGGATCTAAATACACCACATCAACCACTTTGCCCTGCGTCGCACAGTTGCGTAAATAATCTGCTGAATCTGTAAAAACCAACTGGATACGGGCAACAACACTTGCTAAAAAAGGATCATCTGCGGCTTGGCGTTTAGCATCCTCCAACAAAGTAAAAAGAATAGGATGACGCTCCAACAACGTGACCTGAGCACCCAAGTGTGCCATGAGTAAGCTGTCGTGTCCTAATCCTGCCGTAGCATCAATCAAACTTGGTTTTTCCGACAAATTACAGGCGCGAGCAATCATTTCCGATTTTAACGAGGCACGCTTTAACCGCCCAATTTCAGCTTTCCAATCGGGTTGCATTTTCATGCCATGGGCACACAACCACAGCCCTTCAGCATCGACACACAATGCCAATTCAGGGGTCAAACGCAAAAAACGCGCATTGAGTTTTTCTACTGTTTCAATGCGCGTTTGCACGCCTCTAGACAAAAGCACAGCAGAATAATGCTGTGCTTGAGTGAGACACTCGGCTTCAGTGTATAAGCGAAGTTCGCTTACCATAGTTTCCAGCCTGTGAATGCGAACAATAAAATGATTAAACCTGAAGCAATACGATACCAAGCAAAAATCATAAAATCTCGCTTAGCCACATACGCCACCAATGCACGGATCAGCAAAAGTGCGGAAACAAAAGAAACGATGATCCCGAAGCTGAGTACGGTCCAATCTTCGGTGGTTTGGAATACATCATAGCTTTGATATAAGTCGAGCAAGCCTGCGCCAATAATGACAGGAATCCCCAAAAAGAAGGAAAACTCAGTTGCCGCTTTACGCGACACACCTAAGAACATCGCGCCAATAATGGTTGCACCTGAACGCGAAGTCCCCGGAATCAGCGACAATACCTGAATTAGACCAATCCAAATCGCATCTCGGTAAGTTAGTTCTTCAACCTCATGGGCACGTACTTGTGGTGGATGTTTTTCAATCCACATAATGATAAAGCCGCCAATAATCAAACCAATCGCTACGGCAACATCATTAAAGAGTAATTCTTTTACAGTCTGCCCAAAGGTCAATCCAATCAGAATAATTGGAATAGATGCTATGATCAGACCAAAGCCTAAGCGTCGACCTTTTTCTTCGCCTGTAAACATACCTGTGGCTGCGCCCCATAGACGTGCCCAATACTCATATATGACCGCTGCAATTGCCCCCATTTGAATGGCAATTACAAATACATCGCTTTTTTCTTTGGTCCAAAAGTCCATTAGCTCTGCAGCTAGAATCAAATGTCCTGTGCTAGAAATGGGTAGAAATTCGGTAATCCCTTCTACAATACCCATAATTGCTGCTTTGAGCAGCAGTAAAAGATCCATAAATAACCCTAATTATGCCTTGCCTTGTTCTGGAATTTTTTTCCAAGCATTGTCACGTAAATAAACAGGCAATGCTTGTTCTGCGCTGACCCATTGCTGTTGCTGTACACAGACGCGTGCAATAGTAGCAATATCTTGTGCGGTTGCACTTAAGCCTTTGTATTGTATTTGTTCTTGATCAATCAGACCCGACCCAGAACCAACCAATTGAAAGCGAACCGCCTGAGCAGCATCGCTATAATTCAATAATTGTTCCTGATCAACCGCCTGCATAATCCCTTGTGCATCTAGCTCATAACTGGCGATATACACTTCATTCATGCGTGCATCCAACACAGCAGTAACTGCAGTTAATCCTTCAAGACGATAAGCCGCTTGCGCCAATGCCTGCAAAGTCGATACAGGAATTGCAGGTACATCATGTGACCACGCCAAAGCTTGCGTCACTGCAGCATTAATTCGCACACCGCTAAAAGAACCCGGACCACGGCTAAAGGCAATTGCAGTTAGCTCGGCTGTACTGATTTGAGTTTCAGCAAAGCCTTGCTCAATCATCGGTAAGATGGTTTGCGTTTGTGCTTTTGCTCGCGCATCTAATTGAAAAAAAAGTTCCTGTGTTTCATCTACTATCGAAACGGAACACTGCTCATTGGCAGTTTCCAATGCCAGCAATTTCATGCACAACCTTCAAGAATTAAATATCAAAAATTGGCGTTATGATACTCCAGTCCTGAAATTCAAGCGAGGTTTTACACGTACCAGATTGCAATTCCTGCGTATAAAATTCTAAGTCATTACAGCGAAAATATGCGTTTGACTGTACGATGCAAATTCAATTTTAAAGTGTGCAAGGTTCTAGGTTTACAAAATGTTGAAAATGTTCAGCATAGTGTAGCGCACTCATTTTTAAACGTGCTTCAGCAGACTCATCCAAAGTCTTAACTACTTTACCGGGAGAACCCATCACCACAGAATTATCGGGAATCACTTTCCCTTCAGGAATTAAAGCATTGGCGCCAATAATACAGTTTTTACCAATCACCGCATGATTCAGCACTACTGCATTAATACCAATCAGACTGTTATCTCCCACAGTACAACCATGTAACATCGCCTGATGGCCAATAGTCACATAATCACCAATCTGCATTTCAATACCTGCATCGGTGTGCAACACAGCATTTTCCTGAACATTGCTAAAATTTCCCAATTTGATTTTGCTGTTATCGGCGCGCACCACAGCCCCAAACCAAATACTGACTTTCTGTCCCAACTCAACCTGACCAATGACTGTGGCATTATCCGCTACCCAACCATCCCACGGTTGCCGCATTGCTTTAGGCGCATATCCTTTAAATTTATACAACATGGTTCTTTCCTATCCTCACATCAAAATTTTTCTATTTCTTAAATGTTGGTGAATTTAACAAAAACGGCCATTCTTTACGATAATCCAAACCATATTCAAATAAAGACACTAACATCCGCGCTGTTAAACCCCAAACCACTTCATCTTCAACCTGCATACTCGGAAAATATAATTTTTGTTGTGCAAAGCTCACTTCATACGGCGTTGGTGGCGCTTCCATCAAATGCTGTAAAGAGGCAAAAAAGATGCGATCAATTTCTGAAGGTTGTGGAATTAGTTCTACTTTTGGGGGAATCAGCCCCACCACAGGTTTGACTAACATTCCATTACGGGCTTTTTGCATGGGCAAATCGCCAATCAACTGCACTTCAAATGGATTTAATGCGGTTTCTTCCTGTGCTTCGCGCAACGCCACCACAATATTACTGGTATCTTGCGGATCGCGTTTACCGCCTGGGAAAGACACCTCACCCGCATGATTATTGAGCAAGGTAGACCGGCGTGTGAGCAACACCTTAGGATCGGACTCATCGGTAATGGCAATCAATACCGCTGCATGCGCTTCCATGAACGTTTTAGAAAAGCGCAAACGTTGCTGTAATAGATGCGTGAGCGAATGATCAATCATGCCTTATTATTCTCCTTGTCTAAGTTTTCATCATAGCTGAAATAGACATGCAATAGATAGAGAGGATGCCAAAGTTGAAATTTTCAGTTATTCTGAGGGCTCCCTTTAACAATGACGATCACTATGAACTTTTGTGGAAATTGTGGGCAAAAAACAATAACGAAAATTCCGCTTGGCGATCAGCAATTGCGTCAAGTGTGTAGCGCATGTGGCAGCATTCACTACGTCAATCCAAAAGTCATTTGTGGGGCATTGGTCGTTTGGGAAAATAAAGTATTGTTGTGTCGTCGTGCAATTGAACCACGCTATGGTTTGTGGACTTTACCCGCAGGCTATATGGAAATGTTTGAAACCATGGAGCAAGGTTCTGCCCGTGAAACCCGCGAAGAAGCCGAAGCGGAAATTGAAATCGAACAACTTTATTGCATGTATAACATTCCACGGATTGGGCAAATTTATGTGCTGTTCAAAGCTCAATTGTTGAATGGTCAATTTGGTGCAGGTGAAGAAACCATCGAATCACGCTTGTTTAGTGAAGATGAAATTCCGTGGTCTGAATTGGCTTTCCCAAGTGTAGAACGTACTTTACAACACTACTTTGCAGATCGAAAAAACAATCATTTTACGACCCACTTAGAAACCTTAGGTTCACGTACAGATCATACGGGTTAAAAACCCCACATGATGTTCATTTGAATCAAGCTAAAATTCGAATAATAAATAGCCCACTCTAAAGTGGGCTATTTTCATCACTATGTCACCTAAAATGAAAGCTAAATACGCACTTTATTTGGGTTATAACACTCAGCAACATCTAGACTTACAGCTCCACCTTGGGCTTTCACCAAAGCTTTATCTGCATCAGTTGCTAAAGCAGGGTTTTGAGCCACGTAAGTTGCAAGTTGCGCATGATAAATATTGCTCCACTTCACTGTTGAGCCATTGAAATCAGACAATGTAATACGTGTAGAGTTGGCTGCAACTAAATTGCCAATATTGGCACGTGCACCGCCCACCACTTGACCATTTCCACCTTCAACCGCTTCAATTTTGGTATTCAAACCAATGACTGCGCCATCAAGTTTATGAAATTTTGGATTGGCTAAAATCATACGTAAAGTGACTGCTTTATTGTCGATATCGGTTGCACCTAACACACCTATACGGTATTGCTGCACACCATTTGTATCAACATATTCAGCACCAGACTGACGAATTGCTGCACACTGACCAGACATATCGGTTTCTGTGGCATTTGGTGCTATATCTGTACGAATATTGCCATCCTCATCTAAAACAATACCTAATTTGATGCTATCTGTCGTCGTTCCACCATCAAAATTAAAGGTCAAGGTTGCATAAATTGGGAAAATATAGCGACTGCCTAAAGGTACATTTTTCTGAGTTTTAAAAACACGATTATCCAAAAAGTTCACAGAAAAGAATTTATAGGCATCAAAAGATCCTTTGAACTGATCGGTGCCTATGGTTTGTTGCCATTGACCATAATCTGCAGGATTTGCTGTTGTAGATTTTGTCAATAATTTATAAAAACCTTCCGTACCCGCAATTAAATAATCATTAAATACCTTACCTTGGATTATTTTAAAATCATCAGACGCATTTTCATTCACACTAAAATGGAATGGCCCCTGAATACGTTTATTCAATGGGTTAACCCATGTGGTTTGTGCTGATGCCACCATTCGCTCAGGACGAACTTTACGAATCAATTCACCACTCACCGTTAAAATTGGGTTGGTGGTGTTTGCAGACACTGTACCTTTCCATTGCATACCATAACCGAAGGTATATCCAGAACGGTCTGTGATCAGTTGATACTGCCCAATGAGGTGTTTCAAATCTGCGACCGTAGATTTACAGTCTGCCAAATTACAGCCATATAAACCTTGTGGCAATTGTGAATCTTCTTTGGCTAAAATTGGATAGTTGGCTTGATAAGATGCCGAGTTATTCATATAAACCAAGGTGTTTAATGCTTGATAAGCATCATCTTGAGACACCTGTGACACATCTACCCATGGGCGTAAAATACTGGCATAAGCCCCTGAACGATAATCCCCAACGTCAACGGACTCAGCAATATTTGCCAATTGTTCTTTTTTGAGTGTCGTAATCGTTAAAGGCTGAATATCACCTGCAATGGTTCCTCCACCTTCAACAGAAAGTGCTTGTAGCAAGCGTACAATTGCAGTCGCGACCTGTATCGTTTCGTCACTACTACTTAAACTCGTTGCTTGGCGTCCTGTTAATCCACGTGCCATATCTAACACACTTAAACGTGGATAACCCGCACCTGCAGTACTGACCATTCCAATATCAGACAATGACACTGTCCCTAAATCAATATATTGATTGGTCTTTTCCTGAATAAAGAAGTGGACTTTATCTCCTTCACTACATTTACCTGTTGCCGCATTACTTTTCGGCTCAATCATGGTGATGTAGGTTTTACTGGTATCACTGCTACAGGTAAAATTCAAACCATCCACAGGATAATCTAATGCAAATTCCACGCAGTTTTTTGCTGTACTGGCACAACTCCCGTTGATATACGCCACAGCATTAGGCTCTGGATTAATATTGGCACTTTCTCCACCACAGCCACTCAATGCCGCCATCAATGCTGTCGTTGCAAAAGGTAAAATATGTCTTGTTTTCATCCTGAATTCTCTTATTGTTGTTAGCGTATCGCAATGAGTTTTAATTGCCCTTGGTTACTGAGCGCGCGATGTTCCATATCCACTGCAGAAGCCAATGGCGTTAATAATACATAGTGGCTATTTTTTGGAAGTTGCAGCATGCCCTCTATCACCTCATGTTGTAAGACATTGCCTGCAGTATCCTGATTTCTAAAACCACCAGCACCTTCAATCACACAGCCTTTTTGATCCAGAAAAACCACAAACGGCCAATAAAAGGTCGGTTGATTTTGCTTCATGGCATAAGAGTTGATTTGAATATTTTGAATATTGCCTTCTAACTTCACCAATTCATAATCAAATTTTTCGGTTAAGGGAGCTCTAGGCCACAAATTTAAATCTTGTTGTGCTTTTAAGGTTTTAGCTTTATTTTTTTTGCTTTCAGCAAAACATTGCTGCCCCAAACCCTCAATTGCTTCAGCTTGATTAACACGATAATAGTCTGCAGCCAAAACAATAGCGTGAGGCTCAGCAACCGATTGCTTTTTAAATAATTTATTGAGAACGGAACGGCTTACACCACGTTCACGCTCAACCACCTGCATACGTGCACCGCCACCATGCTTCGTATCAATTACCCCTTCTGGCATGCTGTAAAAACGCTTTTTCCCTTCTAAATTAAACTCTTGGTCTTCTAAATATTCACTTTTGACATATTGCTCACCCGCCATCTCCATAAAACCTGATGATGTCGCGTCAGTTTCAGCTTTCGCCTCAACCACAATTGCAGACTGAGAAAGAGGTGATGCAGAATTTTCTTCCAAGCCGATTACACTCGATATTTTTGGCTTGGTTTTCTCAACATCTACGCTAGATGCTTTTACAAGCTTCTGTGTGCTTGAGGCTATGTCAGTTTTCTCTGCAATTAAAGATGGCTTGGATTGCTCAACATCTTGAGTTACGAGTACTTTTTGCTGCTGTTGCATCGTTCTTGCTTGCTGAACAACAACTTTAGAGCTTGGTGCAGTTTCTTGTATTTGCTCTTTGAGAGTCTTTTGAGCAGCATTTTCCGATGCACTTTTAAGTTGTAGTGAGGTGGCTGGTATCACTTGTTGTGCAGGAACAGCTTGAACAGCGGTTTGAGCTGGTTTTTGCTGCTCTTTCTTTTGTTTTTGTGCGGTTTCCAACGCCTGTATCGTTTGCTTTTTTTCTGCAGCATTACGCTGCACCACAATTGGACGACCATCTGGTCCAATAATGGTGTAAAACTGATTCGCGTAACACACAGATCCCATACTGAAAATCAGTGTGAGTATCGACTTTGAAAATAAAGTCCGTTTTATTTTCCGTACTGAACTTACCATCGTGTTCTATAACTCAATCCAAGAATTGTAATTTTTGTATCCGTTTTCACATTCAAACCCGCATAAGGGTTTAACAGTAGGTTATTCACACCTTCCTTATTAGCTAAACTACTGGTATTGGCTGGAATTTTATCCTTGCTTTGTAAAAAGCCGATGGATAAATCAAGGTCTGTATCTGCATCAAAACGATATCCCACACCTAGACCGAATAAACGTGCATTATTAATTGGTACCATGGTGTTACGTTTATTGTCAGGAATCGCACTACCACGTGGTTCATAACCCGCACGCAGTTTTAAACGGTCTGTGGCTGAATATTCGATGCCAACACCCCAGTTCCACGGTGACTTAAACTCTAATGGCAAAGCTAAACTGTCATCAGACACATGCTCCGAAAGCAATTTTGCAATTTTTAATGCCGAGATTTGACGGTCAAACTCGAATTTGAATTTATCCCATGCTTTATAGTCAGTCCAGCCCACATCAAAATTGACTTGTAAATCAGGCATGACTTTATATTTTATCCCCGCTTGAAAGTGCGCAGGATATTCAAAATCCATAGAAACCAAACCAGACTCACTGGCTGGAATATAACTTGGGAAACCTAAAATTGCCGCTAAAATCTGACCTGTTGGTGAAGACATCAAACCATTAATTAACTCACGCGGTGCTTTCGAGTTATCAATATGATATTTGCCCTTTAAGCGCATTTTAGCTGCACTCTGATACACCATACCAAAGCTAAAATCTTCTGTCGGTTCCCACAAAATACCCAAGTTATAACTCGGGCTTAAACTTTGCTCAACCGCCAGTTGCATTTGCCCAAAACGGGAAAATGGATTCATGCCTTCTTCGGCATTACAAATCCCGAGCAACAAAATATCGGTGATGATATTGGCGTTTTCTTTAAATGGCGTACAGACCACTTCATCCACCATACGTAACATCCCGATCAGTTCATTCGGGAAGCGTAAATCGGTATTCATGGCGATGGCTTGGTAAGACATCCCTATTGACGCACCGACTGACAATTCATCATTGACTTGATAGGCGATAGATGGAGAAAGATAAGTAATACGCTCTAAGGCAACCTGTTGTCCCATAAAGTTACCAGGGTTACCATTTTCGGCACCAAAGCCCGCAATCAACGGCGCATATAATGCGGTGGCAAAGGTCACTTTGGAACCTGGTGGATTATAGGCAATACCGTTGGTTGGCGCTGCCAGTGGCATGCCTTTACCCAAATCGACAAATTTTTTCAGAATCGGGACATACAGCGTTGGATATTCTACATCGGCTTGTACTGTACCTTTAAAATCGGTACAAAAATCGGCCAAAATTTCTGGTCCATCGTTACACACCACAGGGTCATCAGAATAACCAAATACGTCATAACCTGCTGGAACGGAAAGCTCACGCTGTACATCAAAATGTGCCAACACCCCTTGCACATCTGTTTGCAAACCTTCAATCTTGGTCAGTGCAGCAGGGTTAAAGTGAATCGCACTAATACCAGGAGGATCTGCAGTGACCGCATTCCCCATAGTCAAAGAACGAATATCGACAGATAAGTTTTGTCCAAGCTGCGCAAAAGCAGCCCCTGAACAGCCCGACAGTATAATTGCAGTCACTAACGGGCGAAGTCGTATCATTTTCATGCGACTAGCCTCTTAGCGAATTTTTTTACCGAAACCGAGAATATCCAGTGGGAATGACAAACCAAGTGATACGTCTGGCGCGTCTTCGGTCAGACCGATTCCTACCGTACCATTCACAATGGTTTCAGGTGAAACGCGAACGCCTAATGAAATAGCCAAAGTCGAACTGGTCTGGTCTGCAGGTGAATAGCTTTCACCCGTATGATAAGTAAACTCCGAACCTGTATTAAAGCTTTGCTGATAGGACATGGTCATCGACACATCGTAGTTAAACGAATAAGCAAAACCAAAAGCAAAACCACCACTAATACCTGGCTCAAATTCTTCAATTATACGGCTACCGCGAATTTGATTGAGACCGCTTTCTTTAAAACCATAGTTGGCTGAAGCAGAAGCAAACAATACAACAGGGTCAATATACTTACGCGTACTTGCACCAATGCCTGCAGAGTAATAACCCTTACCTGTTGATAAATCTTTAACAGGGTTAATCTCGTAAGGACTATCACCCGTTTTAGTCGATAAATTTGCGAATAAAATTAAAGGTAAACGCCCCGCTTTTAATGGGAATGGCTCCCAACGTGCGCCTAAAGAAATATCCCCCAAACCTGCTGCAGTAGCATCCTTTAATAAATCTGACTTTGCAACCAATGGTACAGAAGCAGATAAAGTTAAATTGTCACGCAAACCATATTGTGCGGTGAAGGTGTTAGTTAATGCATGCGAGGCATTTTCTTGCACACGAAGCTGATACAACTGACCTTGAGCCATTTCTAGATCGAGCTGCGTATCACGATGATAGGTATAATCAATATCATAATAAGATGAAATTTCACCTTGTTTCATGAGGGAATATTGACGCTCATTCGAGGTAAAAACTTCCTCTAAATTCGCCTCTTTGGTTGCATCGCCCTCTTGCTGTTGCAAAGCAGATGATGCTGCTTGCGCACCATTTGCAGATACAACTGCACTATTCGTTTCAACACTTGTATCTGCAGTAGATGCTGCTGTATCTGAGACTTCTGCCTGTTCAGCTGTGGTTTCATATTCCCCTAACTGCGGCTCCTCTGCGGCATAAGCCACTCCAAATACCATTTGAATACTGAGAGCCAATAAGGTTTTATTCATCCATTTACGATCCATGATTTACCCCTTCCATTTTTATTTTTGTATTTCGTGAACAACTAATTACTTGTTTTTGTAGTAGAGTCTTAAAAAACGCTGCTCGTACTGTCCATAATTTTCAGAATCTTTATTTACATTGCGTTCTAGACGTATGGTCGATGCTTTATCAGCTATTTTTTCCATCGCAAATTGCGGATATTGAATATCAACAAAGGCATAGCGATTCACTGTTGCATCTTCCACGTGACGTAAATCTGTTTCTTGTAATGCCAACATAGTTTGACGATTTTGCGGTGCGACATTAATTAAGAACAGAGTATTGTTTTCCCAAACCTCCTTAAAGCGTTCTTCATCGAAACTAATATTGCCTAATGCAGGGTCTGCCACATAGACACGTCCATTTTTATATGCCTTGTACACCACAAAATGTTTAAATCCTGCATATGAAATCGGCACAATTGCAGGCTGTCCTTGTTTCACTAAATCTGAAAATTCCCCGCGATATCCGCCACTTTCAAAGCCTAAAGCTGCGACAAAGCGCTTCATATCCAATAGTGAAAAACTACGACGCTCGATAATTCGTTCGTACTCTCCATAACGTAGCAAGCCACTCATGGTTTGTTGCTCGTTTAATTGTGTTCCTACATAACCATTCAGCAAGGTTGTTAAAGCCGCTGAACCACAACTATAGTCATAGGCTTGGCGCACAATTCCACGAAATTGATCTTCTAAAGCAGGTTTAATTTGCACAGGCTCTCTGTGCATACGGGTAAATGAATTATTTCTAGAATCCAAAGTTTCTGTGTAACGCACAGTTTCAGGATGCTGTTCTTTTAAATCAAAGGCTTGTGTGGCAGCGTAATAGATCAATGCCGAGCCCAAAGCGATCTCTAACATATATTTTTACTTTTTAGTTCTCGGCAATACCTGCCTAATATTTTTATTTTTAGAGTTTTCACTCTACTTCCTTGTATTTAGAAAGATACTCGTTTTATAGAAAAAAAAAGAGCTTTCTTTATTTTTTTGCGAACTCATCAGTTTATTTGTAAAAAAAAGCGCGTGAATTCACGCGCTTTTTCAGTGTTTAAATTAGTGACCAGAAATGGTGATTTTTGCACCTTGTGTATAACCAGCAGGTTGCAATGTATTACCACCGTAATAAGTTTGTAAGCCTTGAACTTCCATATCACCAATAGAAGCAGCAGTCTTACTGCCTAAACGGATACCTTGTACATAATTATCTTTTGCACCACCATGGCTAATGATTTGAATATAGCCATTGTTTGCACCTTCCTTACCTATCACACTAATATCTTGCTTTAAGGTTAAGTCCGTAGAATTAGCATCTGCAAACTTAATGCTTTCAATAAAGATTTGACCTGCTGCACGATTACCTTTAGTACCATCACCAGTACCTTGCTTAGTTGAGTTGTCCAAAATACCTAAGTTTGCGATTTCTAAACCACCCAGCATTGTGGTATTTAATTTAATCATTGCACCTTGTGGCGCTGCACCCAATTGAATATTGGCATCCATTTTACCTGTTTTTAACGTTAAGCCAGATAAAATTGCATTATAGTTGTTATCATCATTACCACGACGAATGCTCGTAGCACCAGCTACTGGCTTAGCATTCGATGCAGAGACACCAATTTCACCAATATTAATTTCAAGCCCAGCTACTTGAGCAGCTACATTAATAAATGCACCACCATTAGCAGTCTCACCAGCATCTGTATCAATGACTAAATCTGCTAAATTATGAGAATCTAATAAATATTTTGTCGGATTACTTAAATCAGACATATTAGCTTCAATGACTACACCATGATTCGCTGTTTTTCCTTCTCCATTACCTTTAATTACAATCGCACCAGCCTTTCCAGTACCACCAAAACCTAGGTCACCAGCAACACCTTTAGCAGCCAAACCATCGTTATCGTGAATAAAAAGCTTTTCAATTTCGATTTTAGAAATACCAATCCCGATGCTTAAACCATCTTGACCAGTAGTTGCGCTTAATGCAGTATCGTCCATTGCCTGCATTGCCATTGCATTTGTCGTTAACGCAATTGATGACACCAAAGCAAGTTTAGTAAATTTTTTCATCTTGTTACTCTCCCGAGAGTATTATTTTTTTGGTTTTACCACTCAGTGCCAGTGATTGTGTTTTTATTTGATGAGGACAACACTGACACACATTCCTTGAGTAGCCGGTTTGCACATACAAAGGTATATCTGAGTTATTTTTTGTTCAACTGCTGTTGGTCGCAATCCACATCTTACCGACAAACGGTTATTTGCTTTTTATGTGCTGTAATCATGTAAAATAGCCTTTTAAAATCTCTCAGCTGTTTACACTTTATGTCCTATCCTACTCATTTTAAAAAATTATTCTGTGAATCTGAATGCGAGGCTGCAAAAATTCTGCAAGCTTTGGCAGCACTTTCACATTGTATTTATTTGCAAAATAATGGAAAGGCACGTATTGCTTTTTTGGCTGAACGCTATTGTGTGGAACAAAACCATCAACATTTTTACTTTCAAAAAACGGCATTGGATCAATATGAATTAAGTCCAACTCAATTAGATTTAACAGCTCATCTCGGTGCTTTAGAAGATGCTGACACCGCCCCATTTTGCAGTGTAATGGGGTTTGTTTCGTATGATGCAGCAGCACAGCAACACATCAATATGCAGTCTCGTCCCCAGCCAAGTATTTTTTTAGGTCAATTTAAAAGCTATTTACAGCAAGAACCAGATGGCTGGTATTTTTATAGTTCAGACGACAATGCAACACAAACTTTTGATTTTATCTTTAATTTATATACTCAATCAACCGTAGTTGAACAGTTCCAATTAAGCCAAAAGTGTCAAGCACGCTGGAATTTCACAGATTACCAACGCGCCTTTCAACATGTTCAAGACTATATAGTGGCAGGAGATTGTTATCAAATTAATCTTACGCAAGAGTTTAGCGCTGAGGCTCAAGGTCCACTTTTAGCAACTGCTGCTCAGTTTTGGCAACTGACCAATGCACCTTATGCAGGTTATTTACGTATTGGTGATTTTGAAATTTTAAGTTGTTCGCCCGAACTCTTTATCGATTTTGAGGAAAATCGAAAAATTACCACCAAACCCATTAAGGGCACGATGCCACGCTATGATGATCCTGAATTAGACCGACAATCGAAACAACAATTAAGTGAATCTAAAAAAGATCAGGCCGAAAATGTGATGATTGTGGATTTATTACGTAATGATTTAAGTGTTTATGCCGAAACTGGCAGCGTCAAAACGCCAAAGTTATTCAATATTGAGTCTTTTAACCAAGTGCATCACATGGTCAGTGAAGTGACCGCAACACTAAAAGCCGAGATGAATCCTTTTGATGTGTTGATGTCTGCCTTGCCAGGTGGGTCAATTACAGGCGCACCGAAAATTCGTGCCATGCAAATTATAGATGAACTAGAAGGTGCAGCACGTGGCGCCTATTGCGGCTCTATGGGTTATTTTGATGCAGATGGAACGGGTTCCTGGAATATTTTGATCCGTTCTATTCAAAAATATCAGCAAGATGTTTCATTATGGGCAGGTGGCGGAGTCACGATTGCATCTGTATGTGAAGCAGAATATCAAGAATGTTTTGACAAGGTTTCAGCGATGTTGGACTTATTGAATCGTTGGTATAAACCTGTGCTATAGCATGAAGTAAAAACAAAAAAAGCGAGTGAATTCAAAACTTCACTCGCTACTATTATATTTTGATTATTAGACCAAAATCTCGTGTTTTAAAGTTTCGACTAAGCGTTGATTTTGCTCATCAGTACCAATCGTAATGCGCAAATATTGATTGATACGTGGTTTATTAAAATAACGCACAATAATACCGCGTTCACGTAATGCTGCAGCTAATTCACCCGCATCCTGTTGAGGATGTGATGTAAAAATAAAATTGGCATGTGATGGTAATACCTTAAAGCCCAAGCTGGTTAAATCCATCACCAATTTCTCACGGCTAGCAATAACTTTCTGGCATTGGGCTTCAAAATACGCCTGATCTTGAAAAGATGCCACCGCAGCTGCAATGGCAAAACGATCCATTGGATATGAGTTAAAACTATTTTTTACGGCTTCCAATGCGGCAATTAAATGTGGTTGTGCAATCGCAAAACCAACACGTAAACCTGCCAAAGAACGTGATTTAGAGGTGGTTTGACACACCACTAGATTCTCGTACTTTTCCACCAATTTTACTGCAGACTCTGCACCAAAATCGACATAAGCCTCATCAATCACGACCACTGAATTTGGATTGGCCTGTAAAATTTCTTCAATAGCGTTTAAACCTAAAGCAATACTGGTCGGTGCATTCGGATTGGTGATGATAATGCCACCGTTGGCTTGCTTATAGTCATCAACTACAATTTCAAAATCATCATTTAAAGGCAAAATTTTAGTTTTCACCCCAAAAAATTGACTATATACAGGGTAAAAGCTATAGGTGATATCCGGATACAGTAACGGCTGTTCCTGAACAAAAAAAGCCTTAAAAATATGTGCAAGGACTTCATCTGAACCATTGCCAACAAAGACATTTCCCACAGCTACATTTTGCTGTTTCGCAATGGCTTGCTTAAGCTCAGACGCATCTGGATCTGGATATAAACGCAGTGCATCTGCCGAGTTTTCTAAAACCTTTTGCACCGCTTCCACCACTTTAGGCGAAGGTGGATACGGGTTTTCATTGGTATTCAATTTTAATAAATTTTGAATTTTTGGCTGCTCACCCGGTACATAAGGCTCTAGCTCACGTACTTCAGGGCTCCAAAAACGCATTTGTTCTGCTGTGATATTCATTTTGTATTCTCTTTAAACCCTCTCC
The DNA here is from genome assembly GCF_013390985.1 of Acinetobacter sp. Swhac1. Taxonomy (NCBI): domain Bacteria; kingdom Pseudomonadati; phylum Pseudomonadota; class Gammaproteobacteria; order Moraxellales; family Moraxellaceae; genus Acinetobacter; species Acinetobacter sp. Swhac1. Next base: position 222,367 of record NZ_JACASN010000001.1, read on the forward strand.
TAACCTCTCCCAAAGGGAGAGGAATTTTCATTACTAAAGACACAAAATTTGTGTGGTTTAAATTCCCCTCTCTTTATTAGGAGAGGGTCAGGGAGAGGTTGTAATGCTATTTATGATTGATAACGATAACGTGCTGATCGTGCATGCGCATCCAGATTTTCCTGCTTCGCTAAAATATCAGCGGTTTTCGCCAAACTTTTCACGCCCTCAGCTGAACACATAATCAGACTTGAGCGTTTTTGGAAATCGTAAACACCCAATGGCGATGAAAAACGTGCTGTACCCGACGTTGGTAATACGTGGTTTGGCCCTGCACAATAATCACCAATAGCTTCTGGTGTATAGCGCCCCATAAAGATCGCACCCGCATGACGAATTTCTTCTGCCATCACTTGTGGATCATCCATACACAACTCCAAGTGTTCGGGCGCAACTTGGTTGATCAATTCAATCGCCTCTTGACGATCTTTGACTAAGATCAATGCACCACGATTTGCAATAGAAGTGCGGGCAATTTCAGCTTTAGGCAAATTCGCCAAGTGCTGTTCAATCGCTTGTTCAACCTGATTCAGCAATTGCGCATCTGGTGTAATAAAAATAGATTGTGCAACCGTGTCGTGCTCGGCTTGGGAAAGTAAATCCATCGCCAACCATTCAGGATTATTTTCACCTTCGGCATAAACCAAAATTTCGGATGGCCCTGCAATCATATCAATGCCGACCTGACCAAACACAGCACGTTTTGCAGCCGCCACAAAGCGGTTACCCGGCCCCGTAATTTTATCTACCGATGGGATGGTTTCTGTACCATACGCCAACGCAGCAACGGCTTGCGCGCCGCCAATGGTAAATACACGAGTCACCCCTGCCAAATATGCAGCCGCCAAAACCAATGGATTGAGTTCACCATTCGGTGCAGGCACAACCATAATAATTTCAGGTACACCAGCAACATGCGCAGGCACGGCATTCATGAGCACAGAAGATGGATAAGATGCCAAGCCACCCGGTACATAAATACCAACGCGATCTAATGGCGTGACTTTTTGCCCAAGTGTATTGCCCAAAGCATCAACATAACTCCATCCATCCTGTTTTTGCGCTTGGTGAAATTCACGAATACGTACAGCAGCCAATTCCAAAGCTTCACGGACTTCATTATCTAAAGCATCAAATGCGGCTTTCAGTTGTTCCTGACTTAACTCAAGTTCTGAAAATTGATGCGCTGGATGTCGATCGAACTGTTGAGTGAGTTTAAGAACCTGAGCATTACCATGCTGACGTACATCAGCAATAATTTGATCTACAGTTTTTAAAAGTTCAGGATCACTGACAGTTTCAAAAGCCAACAAGTCTGCAAAGGCTTGTTTAAAGCTTTGATCTTGAGTCGATAAACGTCGCATCAATTTACCCACAAGGTTTGATAGAAAAGTTTAGTTTACCTTGTTTCTAGGGCTTTGTGGGAATCTATACATGGCGAAAGCAGTATGTTTTGATGGAAATTCACGTTCGAAATCATTCAAGAACAGAATCATGCACGAACATAAAAAAACCGCCATTAAATGACGGTTTTTTGAGAAGGCAGGATGATGGATACAAAGTTAAGCAGATTGTTTTGCCAACTCTCGTTCTGCCACAGCTTTTTCAAGTTGTGCCAAAATTGGATTGAGCAAATCTTGCTTGCGCTTAAAACTGGCTTTATTGACAATTAAACGTGAAGATACTTTACAGATTTCTTCTAGCGGCTCTAAACCGTTGGCACGTAAAGTATTACCTGTATCAACCACATCGACAATGTAATCACCCAAACCGACCAATGGTGCTAATTCCATTGAGCCATAGAGTTTAATGACATCAACCTGCTCACCTAAGCTGGCATAATATTGACGGGTCAAATTCACATATTTAGTGGCAATTTTTAAACGACCTTTTGGACGCTGCATACCAACTTTGCCCGCAGTCATTAATTTACAATTGGCAATTTTCAGATCCAGCGGCTCATATACATTTTGAGCGCCATGCTCCATCAGCACGTCTTTACCCGCAACCCCAATATCTGCCGCACCATTTTCAACATAAGTTGGTACATCAGAGGCACGTAAAATTAAAATACGCACTTGTTTATGTGTGGTTGGGAAAATCAACTTACGTGATTTATCTGGATCTTCCAGTAAATTAATTCCCGCAGTTTCTAATAAAGGCAAAGTTTCTTTTAAAATTCGCCCCTTACTTAATGCCAAAGTTAAACCATGATCAAAATTGCCCATGACGTCAAAATTTGGATCATCGTTTCTCATGTCATTCATCAATTTACTCGCTTAATTTGGGCGCCTAAACCTTGTAACTTTTGTTCTACATTTTCATAACCGCGATCAATATGATAAATACGGTCAATCAATGTTTCGCCTTCTGCCGCCAATGCTGCTAACACCAACGAGAATGAGGCACGTAAATCAGTTGCCATAACAGGTGCAGCAGAAAGTTTTTCTACGCCTGTCACCACCGCATCATTGCCTTCTACCTGAATATTGGCACCCATACGTGACAACTCAGGGACATGCATAAAACGGTTTTCAAAAATAGTTTCCGAAATGGTAGCAAAACCGCGTCCAATCGCATTCACCGCCATTAACTGTGCTTGCATGTCTGTTGGAAATTCAGGATGTGGTAAAGTTCTGAAACTCACGGCTTTAGGGCGCTTGCCCATCATGTCCAGTTCAATCCAGTCATCGCCACGTGTGACTTCCGCACCCATTTCTTCAAACTTATCTAACACAGATTCTAGCAAGGCAGGATCGGTATGTGTGGTTCTGATTTTACCGCCCGTAATTGCAGCTGCAGCCAAATAAGAACCTGTTTCGATACGGTCAGCAACTACTGAATACTCACAACCATGCAAGTGTTCAACACCTGTAACCACTAAAGTATCGGTATCTAAACCTTCAATTTTAGCGCCCATTTTGATGAGCATTTGCGCAAGGTCGGTAATTTCAGGTTCACGTGCAGCATTACGAATAGTGGTAACACCATCTGCCAATACCGCAGCCATGAGAATGTTTTCTGTTCCGCCAACAGTGACCATATCAAAGACCACTTCGCCACCTTTAAGGCGACCATTAACTTTGGCATTCACATAGCCATTTTCAACTTCAATTTCTGCGCCTAAAGCTTCAAGTGCTTTAAGATGCTGATCGACAGGACGTGAACCAATTGCACAACCACCTGGCAAAGATACTTTTGCACTACCATAGCGCGCGACCAATGGGCCAAGCACCAAAATAGAAGCACGCATGGTTTTTACCAATTCATAAGGTGCAAATTGGTTGTCCAACGTTGATGTATCTGCAATGACTGTATCGCCTTCATAGGACATAGTAATGCCTAGACCCGCAATCAGCTTCACCAAGGTATTTACATCTTTTAAATTTGGAACGTTTTTCAATGTAATTGGCGTTTCTGCAAGAATCATTGCAGCAAGAAGTGGCAACGCTGCATTTTTTGCACCAGAAATACGCACTTCACCTTCGAGCTTTTTACCGCCCTGAATTAAAAATTTATCCATTAAATTATTAAGCTCCAAATAAGCTTGCTTTACGCCATTCTTCTTGTGTCATTGCACGAATTGTAACCGCATGAACTTCACCGCTGGCAATATAGCTATTCAATGGTGCATACACTGCTTGTTGACGAGCAACAGGACGCTTACCTTCAAACTGATTATCTACAATACGAAGATCAAACTTGCCGCCTTGCCCACTTACAGCAACTTCAGCCTCTGGAAAAGCAGCTTTTAAAATTTCAGTGAGCTGTTCACTATTCATCACAAAGACCTCATATAGGACCAACGGTGTAAAAACCTGTCATTTTACTATAAATAGAAAAAATAATTCATTAATCGTATACATTATCGCAATAAAAAAAGAGGTTTATCCAAAACCTCTTTTAAAACTACCTTACGGCTAAATCGCTAAAGGCTGATAGTCCAGTTGCATCTTCCGATGCTTCTCTAATTGGCGTTTTAATTTTTCAGTCATCATCTTAATAGAAGTATACATATCATCCGCACAAGCTTGCGCAAACAGCTCGGTGCCGGGCAAGCGAATAATCGCTTCAGCAATATGATTGGCACTGCCTTTTTTAGAATGTTTATCGATTTGATGATCTTTACTTAATTTCACCTGCATACTATTGACCTGATCCAGATGTTTGGTCATTTGTGCAAACTTAAGTCGAATATTTTCTTCAATTGCAGGGGTGATAGCTAAGTGATGTCCACGAATTGTTATTTGCATAATTCTATCCCTCACCTTCATTAGGATTAGGAAGGCATAGTTCACATGATTGATTGCCAAATAACAGATCACTGTAGAGGTCACTTTAAATCATGTCTAACTATTCCTTCAAAAAAGATTCATTATTTGGTCATAATGAATCCTTAGAATAGACCGATTTTAAAAATTAGATCAAGACTTTTCGTTCAGAAGATGACGGAATATTTAATGACTCACGATATTTCGCAACTGTTCGGCGTGCCACATCAATTCCTTCTTCCTTAAGAAGGTTTGCAATTGTGTTGTCTGACAAAGGTTTACGTGGATTTTCATCTGCAATTAACTTTTTAATCTTCGCGCGAATCGCAGTTGAGGATGCTTCTCCACCTGAACTTGTTCCAACATGACTTGAAAAGAAATATTTCAATTCAAATAAACCACGTGGAGTTAACATATATTTATTGGTGGTCACCCGTGAAACTGTAGATTCATGCAACTCCACCTCATCAGCTACATCACGCAAAATCAACGGTTTCATTCCTTCAGCACCAATTTCTAAAAATTCACGTTGATGTTGCACAATACAGGTTGCAACTTTTAATAAAGTTTTATGACGCTCATCGACACTTTTAATAAAGTTTTTTGCATCCAACATTTGATTGCGCAAATATTGATTGTCTTCGCTTTGATCTGCGCGTTTAATCATATTGGCATAAAATGAATTGATTCTAAGCTTCGGTACAACATCAGGATTCAGCTGCACCTGCCAATGGTCCTGCTTTTTACTGACCACTACATCTGGAATTTGATAATCTGACTCCTGATCTTCAAATGCTGTACCAGGATGCGCTTTCAAGGTTTTTAATAAAGCCACTGCATGCTGTAGCTGATCTGCGCTTAACCCCGTTTGCTTAATTAACTTGGCTAAATCATTCGAAATTAATAACTCATAATGCTGCAAGAGTTGCAGTGCTTCCTGCCGATAAGGCACATCTGTAGCCAAACTTTCAAGCTGAATAGATAAACATTCCGCCAAATTACGCGAACCAATACCAATCGGCTCTAAACGCTGAATATGTTTCAAAACCACCAAAACTTCATCGTCTTCAACTTCATCTTCGTATTCCATGGAGATCAATAAATGCTGTACAGATGCAGTGATTTCAGATATTTCACAATCCAAGAAACCATTGTCATCCAAAGCATCAACAATACAATAGGCAATGAGCTGCTCGACTTGAGAAAAATGCAACAGATTGATTTGTTGCATCATGTGCTCTTTTAAACCTAAATGCCCCTGACGATTATCCTCGCGCTCTTCATATTCCGCTGCTCCCAAACTCGTTGGTAGATGGGTGTACACATCATCCCAGTCTGTATCGACAGGCAAATCATTCGGTAGATGATCTGCATTTAATTCTTTGGTTAAATCCTTTTGATCACGTTCTTGTTCTTCTAAGGTGGATAAACTTTCAACACTACTTTGTTCTTCGACTTTTTCTAATAAGGGATTACTATCCAACTGAATTTGAACTTCTTGCTCAAGTTCCAAGCTCGAAAGTTGAAGCAAACGAATGGCTTGTTGTAACTGCGGTGTCAGTGACAAGGAGTTTGCAACTTTTAATCCAACCGATAACTTCATTTTCACCCACTCTTTTAAATTTATGTTTTTCAACAACTTAATATATAAGTTTTTGATAAGCAATTTCTATGCCGTTTTATTAGGTATAACATAGATTCATTAAAAGACATAAAGATTTTAATCAGAAGTTCTGTTCAGATTTCTTTCTACTTTTCTTTCCCTCATAAAAAACACCCCCAACGCTAGTTGAGGGTGTTTGAATAATGAGCTGGCGATGACTTACTCTCACATGGGTAACCCCACACTACCATCAGCGCGAAGAGGTTTCACTTCTGAGTTCGGGAAGGGATCAGGTGGTTCACTCTTGCTATGGTCGCCAGCA